>NZ_JBEXOV010000102.1:0-23934 GCF_040611715.1 Streptomyces sp. NPDC006544
CGGCCGTGGTCATCGTCGCCATCGGGCCGGTGCCGCCGCCGGAGATGCTCAGCGCGGAGGGGACCACGGCCGGGGATATCGTCCCGTCGCCGTTGGCCCGCAGCGTGGTGTCGATCGCCCGCCAGGCCCCGTCCTTCTGCTTCACCCGCTCGGGAGCCGAGGCGGCGTCAACACTGAGGGTGCCGCCCGGGTTGGCGAACGTCTGCGAGCTGCTGGTCGTCAGGTGGTCGATGACCACCCGCTTGCCCATGCTCTTCGCCTGGGCCAACGCCGTGTCCACGGCCTTCTGCTGGGCGGTGGGCTCGGGCTTGGCGGTCGCGGCGGGCCAGTTGTGGTCGGCCGGCCCGTTCGACGCGAAGGCGTCCGGTGCGGTGATCAGCCCGGCTCCGAGGGACAGTACGGCTGCGCCGACCACGGGGAGCACCGCGGCCGCGGATGCCCGCCGACGCCGGAGGGCCCCCGGTCTCGGGTCGGGTGATGAAGAAGATGGCCTCATGGGCAGAGGTCCTCGCTATGCGCGTCGGTGAACGAAGGTCACGCGCACGGTGCTTGCTCCCAGCAAATCTGTCAAAGCATTTGCAGGTACATATGTCTGACTCCCTCCCATTAGAGGCATGTTGGTTGTCAAGTGAGATTGATCATGTAAGGAAATATTAAGGAAAGTCTGTACGAAAACACTTCACCCTCCTTAAGGTGCGCTGTCCGGATTCTGTCAAAAACGGACTCTCTTGTTCCTTTCTGTGGGGGAAATTTGTTGTATCGTCAAAGTGGTCTGTCTTCGCGCGCGCGCGCGAGACGGCCACGTGTAGCGATGATCGCCGTGCTTGCGGTGTTCATCTCCGGCTTGGGCTTGCCCGCGGCCGAAGCGGCGGCGAAGCCGCCGAAGGTGTGGGTGCCGCCGAAGACGGCGCTCCCGCAGACCAAGCCCGTCAAGGGATCGGAAGCCAAGCCCGTCGAGGCCAAGGCGCCGGCGAGCAAGCCGTGGACCCTGGACGCGAAGGCCAAGGCGCCGGCCGGCTCCGCGACGGTTCCGCTCGCTTCGGGTGGCGGCTCCGGAAGTGTCGCGGGTGCAAAGCCCGTTCAGGCGGGCGAGCTTCCGGTATGGCTCTCCGCGCGCTCCGGCTCAAAGCCTTCCGCAAAGCTTTCCGAGCTCGCCACCGCGCCTGCCGCCGGTAACGGCGGCTCGGGTGAGGGTTCGCTGCGGGTGGAGGTGAAGGACGAGGCGAAGACGCGTGCGGCGGGTGTCGAAGGCGCGCTCGTCGCCCTGACCGACGCCACGGGCAGTGCTGCTTCGGGCACGGTGCAGGTCGGTTTCGACGTGTCGGCGTGGTCGAAGACGACCGGTGCGAACTGGGGAGACCGCGCGCGCGTCGTGCGCCTGCCCGACTGTGCGCTGACGACTCCGGGTGCGGCGGGCTGTACGGCTCGTACGCCGGTGGCGTCGCACAGGGACGCGTCGGGCCGTCTGGTGGCGGAGGTCGACGCGCCGAAGGCGGCGGTGTCTGCTCCGAGTCTGCTGAAGTCTTCCCCGGGTGCGCAGTCGGCGCCCGCGGCGGCGCCTCAGATGATGGCGCCGCAGGCGGTCGCGCTCGCGGTGGAGCCGGGTCCGTCGGGTGCGTCGGGTGACTTCACCGCGACCCCGCTTGCGCCGTCGATGTCGTGGCAGGCGGGTTCGAACGCGGCGAACTTCACCTACGGCTACACGGTGGAGGTCCCGTCCTCGATTGCCGGTGCGGGTCCGAGCGTGGGCCTTGGCTATGACTCGTCTTCGATCGATGGCCGTACGGCGTCGACGAACGCGCAGGCGTCCGGTTTCGGTGAGGGCTGGGACTGGAGTCCCGGTTCGATCTCTCGTTCTTACAAGGGTTGCAAGGACGCGGGGATCGCTGAGTCGGGTGACGAGTGCTGGGCGGGTGACATCCTCTCCCTGTCGATGGAGGGTCATGCGGGTCAGATCGTCCGGGACGACGCGACGTGCGTCTATCACCTTCAGGGTGAGGACGGCACGAAGATCGAGCGTCTGACCGGGCAGCGCAACAGCGCCTGGAAGGGCGAGGGTTTCAAGGTCACCACGACCGACGGGACCCAGTACTACTTCGGTGCGAACCGCCTGCCGGGCGGCGATGGTACGGACCCGGAGGCCAAGTCGGTCTCGACGGTCCCGGTGTACTTCAACAGCGGTCAGGACAAGTGCCTGGGCGCCGACACCCCTGCGAACGGTACGTGGCAGCAGCTGGGCTGGCAGTGGAACCTCGACTACGTCGTGGACCCGCACCAGAACCTGGTGACCTACCGCTACGAGCAGGAGGACAACTTCTACGGGCGGGGCGGCGGCCAGAACAACGGCACCGGCACCTCGACGAAGTACCAGCGCGGCTCCTACCCCACCTGGATCGGCTACGGGCAGCGCCTGCCCGACCAGATCGCGGCGAAGGGCGCGGCGAAGCCGGCCGCCCAGATCACGATCACCAACGCCGAGCGTTGTGTCGTGGCGGGTGCGATCACCTGTGATCCGGCTCAGCGGATCAAGGCGAACGCCAAGTCCTGGCCGGACACCCCGATCGACCAGGAGTGCGCGGCCACCGGGCAGTGCCTGAACCTCTCCCCGACGTACTTCACGACGAAGAAGTTCACCCAGATCTACACCGAGGTGTGGACGGGCACGGCATGGACGAAGGTCGACACCTACGACCTGACCCAGTCGTTCCAGGACCCGGGTGACGGCACGTCCCCGACCCTGTGGCTCGACAAGATCGAGCGGACGGGTTCGAACGGCAAGACCGCGATCAAGCTCCCGGCCGTCTCCTTCCAGGCGACGCAGTTCCCCAACCGAGTCGACGGTGTGGTCAGGCGTCCGGACGGCACGGACGCCTCGGCGCCTTCCTACCGTCGTCCGCGGATCCAGACGATCACCACCGAGACCGGTGGGCAGATCAACGTCGCCTACAAGGCCCCGGAATGCTCGCGTCTCGCGGGCACGATGCCGTCCTCCGAGGACGGCAACACGATGGCCTGCATGCCGGTCAAGTGGTACCTGCCCGGCCAGTCCTTCGCGGACCCGGTCAACGACTGGTTCAACAAGGTCGTCGTCCAGTCCGTCACCCAGCAGGACAGGGTCGGTGGCCAGGTCTCCACGGTCACCGACTACGAGTACACCGGTGGCATCGCCTGGCACCGCAACGACTCCGAGTTCGCCGACCCCAAGACCCGCACCTGGGACCAGTTCCGCGGCTTCGCCACCGTCACCACCCGTACCGGTAACGGTAACGCGAGCGAAGCCCCGCGCACCAAGAGCGTCACCACTTACCTGCGCGGCATGGACGGCGACGTCCTCGCCAACGGCTCCAAGCGCAGCGTGAACGTGACCGACGCGCAGGGTGGCAGCATCAAGGACGAGGACGTCCTGTCCGGGTTCGTCCGCCAGAGCGAGACGTACGACCGTGACGGTGGGACGGTGGTCTCGGACGAGGTCACCACCCCCTGGATCGGTCCGGTCACCGCGACCCGTGCCCAGTCCGCCGGCATGCCGGCCATCACCGCCCGCGCGGTCAACACGGCGAAGGTCACCAGCCGCGCCAAGCTCGCCAACGGCACCTGGCGCACCGGTGAGCGTTCGTCGACGTACGACACCACGCTCACGACCCGTCCGCTCCAGGTCGACGACAACAGTGACATCTCGCGCACCGACCAGCGTCTGTGCACCACCTTCGAGTACCCGACCGGTCCGGGCGGCGCGATCACCGAGCTCGCTTCGCGCACCCTGGTCGTCTCCGGCGTCTGCGGTCAGACGCCGACCGCGGCGAACACCGTGGGCGACACCCGCTCCTACTTCGACGGTCTGGCCTACGGCCAGGTCGGAGCGACGGCGAACGGCACGGGTACCGAGGTCCTGGAGAAGTACGACGGCAACGGTAAGCCGGTCTACCGTCTCAACTCCACCTCCACCTACGACGCCTACGGCCGCGTCACCAGCAACACCAACAAGACCCGCACCGACGCCACCCACCCCGGCGGCGCCGTCACCACCACCGCATACACGCCCGCCACGGGCGTCCTGCCGAACAGCGTCACGCACACCAATCCGCTGGGCTGGAAGTCGACCACCACCCTCGACATCGGCCGCTCGCAGCCGCTGAAGAGCACCGACGAGAACAGCCACGTCGCCGAACGCGCCTATGACGCGCTCGGGCGGGTCGTGAAGATCTGGCAGCCCGGCCAGAACTCCACCACGGACCTCCCGGTCCGCAAGTTCTCGTACACGATGAACGGCACCAACGCGCCGTCCGCCGTTCTGAGCCAGGCGCTCATGAACGACAACTCCTACACGTCCAGCTACTCCATCTACGACGGCCTCGGCCGGGTCCGCCAGACCCAGGCCACACCCCCGTCAGGCGTGGCCGGCCGGATGATCACGGACGCGCTCTTCGACTCCCACGGCTGGCAGACCAAGACCAGCGCCTCCTACTACACCGACCAGGGCGCGCCCTCCGCGGCGGTGTTCCTGCCCAACGGCGGCGTCCAACCCGACAGCAAGATCCCGTCCCAGACCATCCAGGTCTTCGACGGCCTCGGACGCGTCACCGACTCCATCTCCCAGTCCTTCGGCGTGGAGCAGTCCCGCTCCAAGACCCAGTACCCGGGTGCGGACGAGACCCGTCAGATCCCGCCGGCCGGCGGGTTCGCCACCACCAAGATCAGCAACGGCACCACCTCGATCCTGCGCCAGTACAAGGCCAACACGCCCACCGGCGCGTACGACGAGACGACCTACCTGTCCAACAGTCAAGGTCAGGAGCTGTCGCGGAAGGACTCCGCCGGCAACGAGTGGACGTTCACCTACGACCTCCTCGGCCGCGTGGTGAAGACCACCGACCCCGACTCGGGCATCAGGACCACGGTCTACGACGACAGCAAGAACCTCGTCACCGCCACGGACGCCCGCCAGAAGAGCGCCACTCAGGTGGCTGACCTCCTCGGCCGCACCATCGCGACGTACGAGGGCACGGCCATCGACCCGGCCAAGCAGGTCGGCGCGTTCACCTACGACACCAAGGCCCTGGGCAAGCCCGACACCACCACGCGCTACGTGGGCGGCAAGACGGGCAGCGCCTACATCTCGGAGGTCACCGGCTACGACGGCGGCTACCGCCCCCTCGGCACCAAGATCACCATCCCGGCCGTCGAGAAGGAGCTGGCCGGCACCTACCAGACGACCAGCACCTACGACGCCTACGGGCAGCTGAAGACCACCGCCCTCCCCGGCATCGCCAAGGCCGGGCTGGGTGTCGAGACGCTGACGTTCGGTACGGATGTCGCGGGCAACACCACCTCGCTCAGCGGCAAGATCGGTCTCGCCAGGACCCCGTACCTCGTGGACATGCGCTACGACCCCTACGGTCGTCCGATCCGGACCACCGTCGGTGACACCGGCGTCCAGGTCGTCTCCACGACCGACTACGACGCCGGCAGCGGACGCGCGATCCGTTCCACCCTGGACAAGCAGACGGCCGCGACCGCGAGTGTCGATGTCCTGGACTACACCTACAACAAGGTCGGTCAGCTCACCTCGATCGGTGACACCCAGGACGGCACCGGCCGTGACCTGCAGTGCTTCACCCACGACTACCTGGGGCGACTCACCCAGGCCTGGACCGACACCGGCACCCAGACCACGGCCGCCGCACCCAGCGTCCGCGGCATCGGCGGCTGCACCAACGCGGCTGGCCCCGCCGTCGACGGCGCGGGCAAGCCCAGCGTCGGCGGTACCGCCCCGTACTGGCAGCAGTACGAGTACGACGCGCTCGGCAACCGCAAGAAGCTGGTCAAGAAGGACGTCACCGGCAACGCGGCCAAGGACGTCACGATCGCCCAGACCTTCGGCACCGGCCCCAACGCCCCGTCCTCCGACCCGAAGACCGGCGGCGGCACGGGCGGCCCGCACGCGCTGATGACCTCGACCGAAACCGGCCCGTCCGGAACCAAGGTCACCTCCTACACCTACGACGCCACCGGAAACACCGCCGGCATCACCACCACCGCCGGCACCAAGAACCTGACCTGGAACGGACAGGGCAAGCTCGACAAGATCGTCGGCACCGGCGAGAGCGCCGGCACCAGCTACCTCTACGACACCGCCGGCAACCAGCTCATCCGCCGCGACCCCACCAGCACCACCCTCAACCTCGGCACCGACCAGCTCACCCTGGACACCGCCAGCGGCAAGGTCTCCAACGTCCGCACCTACGTGGCACCCGGCGGCCTGTCGATCACCCGCACCACCAGCACCACCAACGGTTCCACGCTCGCCTACCAGAGCTCGGACCACCACGGCACCGGCGGCGTCCAGTTCAAGGCCTCCGACCTCAGCCACATCCGCCGCGCGAGCGACCCGTTCGGCAACGAACGCGGCACCCAGCCCGCACCCGGCGCCTGGGCCGGCGACAAGGGATTCATCGGCGGCACCAAGGAGAAGGCCACCGGCTTCACCCTCCTGGGCGCCCGCGAATACGACCCCACCACCGGCCGCTTCATCAGCCCGGACCTCATCGTCGATGCGGGCAACCCACAGCAGTGGAACGCCTACGCGTACTCCAACAACAGCCCCGTCAACGCCTCCGACCCCAGCGGCATGATGTTCAGCTGCAACGGCGACGAGTGCAGCGACGCGGTGAAGTACGCCGAAAGCCACATGCCGGACATGTCGTGGGCCGATGACGAACCGGACAGGACGGAGCTCAACCAGGCCAACAACAACGTCACCAAGGCCAAGAAGAAGCGCGACAAGCTGATCGACGAAGTCATCGACATGGTCGGCGACCTCATCGGATACAACGACGCCCGTGACTGCTTCACCAAGGGCGACGTCATGGCCTGCATCAACACGGCCCTGAACTTCGTCCCCTGGGGCAAGCTCTTCAAGGCCGTCAAGATCGGCATCAAGGCCTTCAAGATCTACAAGGAGGTCAACAAGGCCTACGACGCCATCCACGAAGCCGAACGCGGAGCCGCGAAGGCCGCCTCTGCTTACAGCACCGCGAAGAAGGCGCTGAAGGAAGCCCGCGACGCCGAGGCCAAGGCGGCCAAATCGGCATCGGAGAAAGCCGCCAAGGAATCCGCCAGCGACAGCGCGGGAACTGAGGCCAAGGCAGTAGCCGACGAAGCCGACGCCGCGAAGAACACCGGAAAAGCCGAAACGGAAACCGGGTCCGGCGGGAGCGACGCCTCGACGTCCGCGCCCTCGTGCAACAGCTTCCCCACCGGCGTGCGGGTCCTGATGGCCGACGGCTCCTCGAAGTCCATCGAGGACGTCAAGGACGGCGACGTGGTCCTGGCCACCGACCCGCAGACCGGCCAGACCCGTCCCAAGACCGTCACCACCACCATCACCACCCCCGACGACAAGGAATTCACCGACCTCACCCTCACCGACGAGGCAAGTCCGCGCGGCCCGCCCGCGAAGATCACCTCCACCTACCACCACCCCTACTGGAGCGAAACCCGCCACCAGTGGACCGACGCCGGCGAACTCAAGGCCGGCGAACGGCTCCGCCAGCCCGACGGCACCACCCTCACGGTCACGGCGACACGCAACTACCCGCACGCCGTCACCACGCACAACCTCACCGTCGACGACTTCCACACCTACTATGTGCTCGCAGGTGTCAGCCCGGTCCTGGTCCACAACTGCGATGTGGCACTCGGTATCCAGGAAGCCGGCGTCGTGAAGTGGGCAGAGAAGAAGAACCTCACGCATTACATGGGCACGAACGGCCAGAACGGCCAGTGGATGACCCATGTCACCAGGGCCATCAAGGACCCGGGGACGACCCTGCACGTGTACACCGAAGGGTTCACGGGCGGCTGGGAAGGGTCTGCCGTCCGAGGCATGACCTCTGGCGCCAAGGCCACGGAGCAGGAGATGGGCTGGATCGCCCGCGCTCTCGCCAACGGCCAGACGACGTGGGACATGGTCAAGTTCTACGACAAGGACGGACTCTTGGACCTGACCGAACCGGACTGGACCGACCCCATATTCGCAAAGGTCCACATCTGGGGCGAGATCTAAGGATGGCAGGAGTACGTGACGGAGAGGGAGGAGGAGCCATGCGCGCAACAGGACACGAGGGGGACGTAGATCTCTCGGAGATCCTCGACGTGGCCCACTATGCCGATCTCGTCGAATACGGCGGCTTGGTGGCGGCGATCGCGCGCGTGTCGCGCCAGAACGGGATCGACCTGGGAAGGATCTACCCGCAGGCGACCTCCGGGAAAGGGCTCTACAAGACCGCCAACGCGGACTCGGACCGGGGAAGGATGTCAGTACTGCTGGGGCTCGGGCGGCGGTCGTTCTCGCTCAAGCTCGAAGGGCGCGGATTCATCTGGGCCAGGGGCAGCACATCCGACCTGTCGGCCCTGACCGCGGCCATGGGCGCCTGGCGCCGAGGGGAGAAACTGCGAGATCTCAGCAGGGACTTCCCCTTCCTGGAGTACGAGCGAATCAGCCAGGGGCACGAGGACGGAATTCCGGTCGAAACTCAATGGAATATCGTCCTGGAGAGTGAGCGTCTTCGTCCGTATCGCAGCCTGCTTCTCGCCGTCGGAGCTGATGCCAGGCTTCGCGAGCTCTTCCCGACTTTCTCTCACGACACTCTCAGGCTCGCCGTGGATTGTTATGACAGGGAGGCGGGAGAGATTGTGATTCAGCTCCTCCCTGACGGCTCGCATTCCGTCCTCGCTTCCGCCGGCGAGGTCTCCGGCACATTGGCCGAATTGGCCGGCGCGGCTACCTCCGCCCTAGCGGTGGAACGCGACTGAAGCGACTGTCCACAAGAAGGCCGACGGATCGTCGATGCCGACCGGGCATCGACACCCACGGCCAGGCCTGAACCAGGCTGACCGCACCACAGAATCCCCGCCGACCGTGTCGGCGGGGATTCCGCGTACGCGCCCGGAGCCCCGGGCGGGGCGAGAAGGTCCGTCCCGGCCCGCTGACGGCTCCTGCGGCGGCCGAGGCCGTCACGGCGAACGGCGGGCCGGGGAATCCCCGCGCGTCGTTCGCCGTTATCGGTAGACCACAAGGAGGGAATCCATGTTCTCGTACCGCCGCACGCCCGAGCTGCCCACCCGCGAGGAAGCGCTGACCGGGCGCCCGGAGCCGGTCTTCGCCCTGCCGGCCGCGCACACCGTGCTCGGCAACCCGCTCGCGGGCCCCTATCCCGCCCACCTCCAGGTCGCGGACTTCGGCCTCGGCTGTTTCTGGGGGGCCGAGCGCGCGTTCTGGCAGACCCCGGGGGTGTGGACCACGCTCGTCGGCTACCAGGGCGGTTTCACCGAGAACCCGACCTACGAAGAGGTCTGCTCCGGCGGCACCGGCCACGCCGAGGTCGTGCGGGTCGTCTTCGATCCGTCGCTCGTCTCCTACGAGGCCCTGCTGAAGCTGTTCTGGGAGTCCCACGACCCCACCCAGGGCTTCCGCCAGGGCAACGACGTCGGCACCCAGTACCGCTCGGCGGTCTACACCCACTCCCCCGCCGCCCAGGCCGCCGCCGAGGCCTCCCGCGACGCCTACCAGCGGGTCCTGACCGCCTCCGGCCACGGCCAGATCACCACGGCGGTCCTCCCGGCGGCCGAGCGCACGTTCTGGCCGGCCGAGGCCCACCACCAGCAGTACCTGGACAAGAACCCCGGCGGCTACTGCGGCATCGGCGGCACCGGTGTCTCCTGCCCCATCGGCGTGGCCCCCAGCGAGGGCTGACCCGAGGCCGAGCTGGGGCGGGAGCGGGGCGGGAGCGGGGCGGGAGCGGGGCCGGACCCGACCGCCGCGGCCACGTGACGGAGCCCCGGCCCCCGCTCTTCGCGGGGGCCGGGGCTCCGTCGTGCCGGGCGAGCGGGATCAGATCGTCGAGGCGTCGATGACGAAGCGGTAGCGGACGTCGCCCGCCTGCACGCGCGCGTAGGCCTCGTTGACCTCCTCCGCGCGGATCACCTCGATGTCCGAGCCCAGCGCGTGCTCCGCGCAGAAGTCGAGCATCTCCTGCGTCTCGGCGATGCCGCCGATCATCGAACCGGCGAGGGTCTTGCGGCCGTTGATGACGGAGAACAGGTTCAGGGCGACCGGCTCCTCCGGGGCGCCGACGTTCACCAGGGCGCCGTCCACCTTCAGCAGGGCGAGGTAGGAGTCGAAGCCGAGCGGCGCCGAGACCGTGGAGACGATGAGGTCGAAGCTGCCGGCCAGCTCGTCGAAGGTGGCCTCGTCGCTCGTGGCGTAGAAGTGGTCGGCGCCGAGCCTCAGCCCGTCCTCCTTCTTGCGCAGGGTCTGCGACAGTACGGTCACCTCCGCGCCCATGGCGTGCGCGAGCTTGACGCCCATGTGCCCGAGGCCGCCCAGCCCGACGACGGCGACCTTCTTGCCGGGACCGGCCCCCCAGTGCCTGAGCGGCGAGTAGAGGGTGATGCCGGCGCACAGCAGCGGGGCGGCCGCGTCGAGGGCGATGCCGTCGGGGATCCGGACGGTGTAGTTCTCGTCGACCACGATGTGGGTGGAGTAGCCGCCGTAGGTGGGCTCGCCGTCCTTGCCGCGGGCGTTGTACGTGCCGGTCATGCCCTTGACGCAGTACTGCTCCTGGCCGCGCAGGCAGTACTCGCACTCACGGCAGGAGTCGACGAAGCAGCCCACACCGACCCGGTCGCCCACGGCGAACCCGGTGACGTCCGGGCCCACCTCGCTCACGACACCGGCGATCTCGTGGCCCGGGACCATCGGGTAGATGCCCTCGCCCCAGCCGTCGGTGGCCTGGTGGATGTCGGAGTGGCAGATCCCTGCGAACTTGATGTCGATGAGGACGTCGTGCGCGCCGACGGGACGGCGCGGGACGGTGGTGCGCTCCAGCGGGGCCTTGGGGGCGGGAGCGGCGTAGGCGGCGACCTGGGTGACGGACACGGTGGGGGCTCCTCGGTTGGTTCGGTGGAACCAGCCTGCCCCCTCCCCCGCCGGGCACCCACCCCCCTGTCCTGCCTAGGACCCGCAAACCTACCCCTGGCGGGGTCAGGCACGGCCCTGCGGTCCGCGCGCCCGCCCGGAGATACTGGGGTGATGGACCAGTCCGATCAGCGAGCCGAGCTCGGCGAATTCCTCCGCACCCGACGCGCCCGGCTGCGCCCCGAGGACGTGGGCCTGCCCGACTACGGACGCCACCGCCGGGTCCCCGGGCTGCGCCGCGAGGAGCTGGCGCAGCTGGCGGGGGTGTCGGTCGCGTACTACACGCGCATGGAGCAGGGGCACGGGCAGAACGTGTCCGCGGAGGTGCTCGACGCCGTCGCGAGGGCGCTGCGCCTGGACGGTACGGAGCGCGCGCACCTGAGCCGTCTCGCCGCCCCGAAGCCCCGTAGGCGCCGCCAGTCGGCGCGTCCGCAGCAGGTGCGCCCGGAGCTTCGGACGCTGCTGGACGCGATGGAGGGCGTGCCGGCGTACCTGGTCGGGCGGCGGCAGGACGTCATCGGCTGGAACCGGCTGGCGGCGGCGGTCTTCGGCGATTTCGGGGCGGTGCCGGCGCCCGAGCGCAATCTGGTGCGGCTCGTGTTCCTGGACCCTGCGACGGCCGAGCTGTACGCGGACTGGGAGTGCCGGGCGTGCGAGGTGGTGAGCAATCTGCGGCTGTACGCCGGCCGGTTCCCCGACGACGAACGGCTGACGGCGCTGGTGGGCGAGCTCTCGGTGAAGAACGAGGAGTTCCGTCGGCTGTGGGCCGCGCACACGGTGGCGGCCGACAAGACGCACGGCCGCAAACGGCTGCGCCACCCGCTGGTCGGTGAGCTCGTGCTCTCCTTCGAGACCCTGGCCCTGCCGGACGACCCGGCACAGTTCCTGGTCACGTACCACGCGGTCCCGGGCTCCCCCTCGGCCGACGCGCTGCGCCTCCTGGCGTCCTGGTCGGCCGAGACGGAGCCGACGGATCCGACGGGGCCGGTGGGGCCGCGCGAGGCCCCGCATCCCCAGGAGGCCGCGGCGGTGCCGGTACCGGCGGCCGCAACGGTGGCCGTGCCGCCGGCACCGGAGGATGCCGGCGACGGCCTCGGGGGCGGCGACGGCGACGGCCGACGCCAGGACCTGGGCTAGTGCCGCGTCAGGAGCTGGGCCGGAGCGTGAGCTGGAAGTACCCCGCCGCGCGTTCGCGGCGGTAGCCGAGGGCGGCGTTCACCGCGAGCATCGGGGTGTTCTCGTCCGCCACCGAGGTGTCGATGCGGCGCAGCGACGGATGGCGGGCCGCCGCCTCCGCGAGCATGCGGAGCTTCACCGCCCGCCCGAGGCCGTGGCCGCGGTGGCCGGGGGTGACCACCGTGTCGTACTGGAGGGCGCGCTCTCCGGCCGGGTCGGGGAGGACGAGCTCCGTGTACGCCGCCACCTCGCCCTGCGGGGTGACCGCGGCGACGGTGGTCACGGCGCCGCCCCGGGCCAGGATCAGCCGGTGGGCCGCGTGCAGCCGCTCCGCGGACCAGGTCTGGATCCGCTGGTCGAGGTCCCCGCTCGGGGCGTCGTCCATCGACCCGTGGGCGACGGCCGCCGCCCGCGCCCAGGCGTCGGGAATCAGTCCGGGCCAGCAGTGCAGTTCGTAGCCGGGTGCGAGGGCCGGCGGCCCCGTCCGGGCCCGCTCGGCCGACGCCGCGGGCACGTCCTGCGCGTACCAGCCCATCGGCAGGAGGTTCTCGAAGCCGAGCGACCGCGCGAAGGCCTCGCCCGGGCCGCCCAGGTCCACCTCCGCCGAGACCGAGGTCCGGCCCTGGGCGAGCAGTTCCTCCCGGACCCGCTGCCACAGCGCCGTGCCCGCGCCCCGGCGGCGCGCGTCGGGACGTACCGCCAGCTCGTCCAGGTGCGCGGTGTGCTCGTTGCTCCCGTCCGTGAAGAGGATCAGGGAGGCGACCCCGCCGTCCGTCGCCCAGTGGACGGCTCGGCCCCGCGCGGGCGGCACCCGTAGCCGTCCGGCCACCTCGGCGGTGGTGGGCGGCGGCAGCTGCGGCAGGTCGAGGCCCCGGGCGGCGGCCAGGACCGACCGCCAGGCGTCCACCTCGGAGTCGGACGGGGGTGCGGGGAGCTCGGTGACCTGCTGGGTGATCGGCATGAGCAGGACCCTAGACCGGGCCCCTCCCGGACGCCCGGGAATTTCCGCGGACCCCGGTACCCGGGCGGTCCCCGTCTAAGAGCCGGATGAGAAGCCGTCGGGAAACGACGGACGGCGGGGAGCCCCGGTCCGGGCTCCCCGCCGTCCGTCGCGGGGGGTTCTCGTACTACGACCAGCGGTGCGTCAGAGAGCCGCGCCCGCCTTCCAGTCCGCCCAGCTCATGTTCCAGCCGTTCAGGCCGTTGTCGGGCTTGATGGTCTTGTCCGGGGAGTTGACGACCGTGACGACGTCACCGATGAGGGAGTTGTCGTAGAACCAGGCCGCGGGCTGGTTCGGGTCGTTCGCGCCCTTGGCGTCGTTGAGGCCGACACAGCCGTGGCTTGTGTTGACGCTGCCGAAGATCGAGTCGGATCCCCAGTAGTTGCCGTGGACGAAGGTGCCGGAGTTCGACAGACGCATCGCGTGCGGGACGTCCTTGATGTCGTACTCGCCCTTGCCGTCGTCGTCCGTGAAGCCGACGGTGGCGCCGTTCATCCGGGTCTCCTTGAACTTCTCGGAGATCACCATCTGGCCGTTGTACGTCGGGTTCTCGGGGGAACCCGCCGAGATCGGAATGGTCTTGAGGACCGCTCCGTCCCGGGTGACCGTCATCTTCTTGGTCTTCGCGTCGACCGTGGAGACCTGGCTGCGGCCGATCTTGAAGGTGGCCGTCTTATTCTGTACGCCCTGGACCCCGGGGCCGCCCTGCACGCCGTCCAGCGCCAGCTTCAGGGTGACGGTGGAGTTCGCCGTCCAGTACTTCTCCGGGCGGAAGTCCAGGCGCTGCGCGCTGAACCAGTGGCCCACGACCTCCTGGCCGCTGCTGGAGGTGACCGTGATGCCCGCCTGGACGGCCTTCTTGTCCTTGATCGGCTTGTTGAAGGTGATCGAGACCGGCATGCCCACGCCGACGGTCTGCCCCTCCTCCGGTATGAACGAGCCGACGAAGCTGTTCTCCGGGGAGACGGTGGTGAAGGAGGCGTTCTCGTGCGCCTCGCGGCCCGCCTCGTCCTTCGCGGTCGCGGCCAGCGCGTACTTGGTCGAGCGCTTCAGCGCGGCGTCCGGCTTCCAGCTCTTGCCGTCGGCGGCTATCTTGCCCGCGACGGCCGTGCCCTCGGAGGTCTTCAGATCGACCTGGGTGAGGGTGCCGTCGGTGACGGCCACGTTCGCCGCGTCGTTCAGGCCGACGTTGGTCGCGCCGTCCTTGGGGGTGATGGCTATCTTGGCCTTCGAGGTGTCCTTGGCCGCCGCCGCGTCGACATCGGCCTTGGCCGAGGCCTCGCCGTTGGCCTTCGGCGCGTCCCCCTTGCCGTCGCTCGCGTCATTGCACCCCGCGAGCACCAGTACGCCCCCGAGCACGGCGGATATGGCCACCAGGGACCTTCTCCGTCGCTTGCTGTCCGTCCTCACACGCCACTCCATCGTTGCCGGAACTCCCCGGGCAGGGGGAAGTGACCCCCCTGCCTCGTCCTGACAACGCGTTAACGCCCCGGATCGCTTCCCCATTCCGTTCGAATGTGGTCAACCCCACCGTCAGGCGTTGTCAGTCTCTTCGTCGAAGTCCCCATCTTCCTCGTCGAGGTCCCACTCCATTGACTCGGGGTCGTATTCCACGGGCTCGCTGCTCCAGGAGGCCTGCGCGAGATCGACGCCGGGGATCTCCGCGACCAGGTCGGTGGGGTCCACCAAATAGGCCAAAGCCTCCGATTCGTCCTCACGGACCGCCGCCTCCGCGTGGCCGCGCTCCTCGTCCGGCATGAACTCGTCGGCCTTGATGTGGGCAAGGGCGGCTCCGGTGAGCGCGGCGACGTCCGACACCTCGAGCACCAAATCCACCCGAAGCCGTACGTACCGTGATGTCTCAGAAGGGTTCATACGACGGAGGGTAAGCCCGCGGAAGCCCCGGCTTTCCCACGACCCGCCCCATTCCGTAGCATCACCGCACACGGCCAATTCGCTGCTGCCACAAGGGGGATCGCTCCGTGTCCGCACGACGATCAGCACTTACCGCTCTCGGAGCGACCACCCTCCTCGCCGTCCTGTGGTTCGTCCCTTCGGCCAACGCCACGGCGCCGGGGCACCCGGGCGGGGCCTCCGCCGCGCCCGCCGCCGCGAACGCGCGGGTGGAGGTGCGGTCCGTGGCCGCCGACACGAGCCTGCCGACCGCCGGGGACTCCTTCTCTCTCGCCGACACCGGCGGCGTCGACACCACCCCGTACCTGCTGGGCGGCACGCTCTGCCTGGGCCTCGGGGCCGGGTTCGTGACCTTCTCGGTGCGCCGCTCGCGCGTGCTGTAGCGGCGGGCGCGGGGGTACGGACGAGGCCGCGGCCCGGGGTGGGAACCCCGGGCCGCGGCCTCGTTGCGGTGGTGACGTGGTACCGGTGCGGCCCGCGCCGCGCGGGAGGCCGCGCGGCGCGGGGCGGCCGAAGGTGCGCCGCCCTCAGGCGAGGGGGCCCGTGACGGCTTCCACGGCGTCCACGAGTCCACCCGAACGGATGAACGCGTCCGCGGCGGCCAGGTCCGGCGCGAGGAAACGGTCCGGCCCGGGACCCTCCACGCCCGCCGCGCGCGCCGCCGCGATGGCGGCCCGGCTGGCCGGCGCCGCGGTGAGCCCGTGGCGCAGCTCGATGGCGCGGGTGGCCGCGTACATCTCGATGGCGATGATGCGGTTCAGGTTGTCGACCGCGGTACGGAGCTTGCGCGCGGCCGACCACCCCATGGAGACGTGGTCCTCCTGCATGGCGGAGGAGGGGATCGAGTCGGCGGAGGCCGGGACGGCGAGCCGCTTCATCTCGCTGACCAGCGCGGCCTGCGTGTACTGGGCGATCATCAGGCCGGAGTCCACGCCGGCGTCGTCCGCGAGGAACGGCGGCAGGCCGTGGCTGCGGTTCTTGTCGAGCAGCCGGTCGGTGCGGCGCTCCGCGATGGAGCCGAGGTCGGCGGCCGCGATGGCCAGGAAGTCGAGCACGTACGCGACCGGGGCGCCGTGGAAGTTGCCGTTGGACTCCACGCGGCCGTCGGGCAGGACCACGGGGTTGTCCACGGCGGCGGCCAGTTCGCGGGAGGCGACGAGGGCGGCGTGCGCCATGGTGTCGCGGCCCGCGCCGGCCACCTGCGGGGCGCAGCGGACGGAGTACGCGTCCTGGACGCGCGGGGCGGACTCCTCCTGGAAGTGCCCGGTGAGTCCGGACCCCTCGAGGACGGCGGCCATGTTGGCGGCGGAGGCGCCCTGGCCGGGGTGCGGGCGGATGGCGTGCAGCTCGGGCTGGAGGACCTTCTCCGTGCCGAGCAGCGCCTCCAGGGTCAGGGCGGCGGTGATGTCGGCGGCCGTGTAGAGCTTGCCGAGGTCGGCGAGGGCCATGATCAGCATGCCGAGCATGCCGTCGGTGCCGTTGAGGAGGGCGAGACCCTCCTTCTCGCGGAGCTCCACGGGCGCGATCCCGGCTTCGGCGAGGAGTTCGCCTGCGGGCCGGACGGTCCCGTCGGGACCCTCGGCGTCGCCTTCGCCCATGAGGGCGAGCGCGCAGTGCGACAGCGGGGCGAGGTCCCCGGAGCAGCCGAGCGAGCCGTACTCGTGGACGACGGGCGTGATCCCGGCGTTCAGCACGTCGGCCATGGTCTGCGCGACGGACGGCCGGACGCCGGTGTGGCCGGAGGCGACGGTCTTCAGGCGCAGGAACATCAGCGCGCGCACGACCTCGCGCTCGACGCGCGGGCCCATGCCGGCGGCGTGCGAGCGGACGATGTTGCGCTGGAGCTGTGCGCGCAGCTCGGGGCTGATGTGCCGGGAGGCGAGCGCCCCGAACCCGGTGGACACCCCGTAGACGGGCTCGGGCTTGGCGGCGAGCGCTTCGACGATCTCGCGTGCGCGGCCGAGTGCGGCGACGGCCTCGGCGGAAAGCTCGACGCGGGCGTTGCCCCGCGCGACGGCGATGACGTCCTCGGCGGTGGTCCCGGACGTTCCCACCACGACAGTGTGCATATCCATATTCAGCACCCTACGGACTGAATCTCTTCATGTCACCCCTCCCCGTGCCCCGCGCGCGCGGCCGCGGCGGACTCCGCCCCGCGGGGACCCGTGGCGATGCCGAAGCGGTACCGAAGCGATGCCGAAACGGATGCCCGTCGGGGGCGAGCGGACCCGGCGCCTGCCGGAAACCGGGCCGCCCCGGCCCGGATCCGGCCCCGCCGGCGCCCCGGACGCTCAACTGCGGCCGCGGAAGCGGCGGCGCTCACCGGCCGCCTCCTGCTGCGCCGTGTCCGCCAGCCGCACCACCGCGGTGTCCCGCCCCGCCACCACGGGCTTCGCCGACCGCGCCGCCTTGGCCTTGTACTGGGCCGCGTCCGCCAGCCGGAACAGCCGCCGGGACGATTTCACCGGGCCGATCGGATCCCCGGTCGAGGCGACCCCGCACGCGACCCCCTCGCCCAGCTCCAGCTCGGCGGCCCGCAGGCACACCTCCTCGGTGACCCGCACCACCTCGTCCGCCGAGGGCCCCACGCTGACCAGGCAGAACTCGTCCCCGCCCAGCCGCGCGACCAGCGCGCCGGGCAACAGCGCCCCGCACAGGCTGAGGACCGAGCCGAAACGTTCCAGCAGCCGGTCGCCCATCGCGTGGCCGAGGGTGTCGTTGACCTTCTTGAGGCCGTTCAGGTCACAGACCACCAGGCTGACCACCGTCCGCCCCCCGCTCCGCCGGTGCTCCTCCAGCGCCTCGTCGAGCCGCATGTCCACGGCACGCCGATTGGCCAGCCCGGTCAGCGGGTCCGTGAAGGCGAGCCGCCGGGCCTCCTCCAGCCGGTCGTTCTGCGCGAGGCCGGCCGCGACCACGGCCGCCAGCACCGTCGCGAACTCCGCGTCGTCCTCGTCGAAGTCCGCCAGCCCCTCGTCCCGGGCCACGTACAGCTCGCCCCACGCCCGCCCGCTCAGCACGATGGGCGCGACCACGCACGTTCCGCGCCCGCGCCGGCGCAGCGCCTCGCCCCGGCGCCCCGGCCGGTCGCCGACCGCGCTCTCGACCCAGGCGTGGGGCCCGCCCCCGCCCACCCAGCGCTCGTGGAGGAACTCCGCGATCTCCGGGAAGTCGTGGACGGGATACGACTCGTCCGCGGGGAACTCCTCCTCCCCGGCCCTGCGCTCGCCCTCGTTCACGAGCACCCGGAGGCAGCCCCGCTCCCGCTCCCACGCGGAGATCGCGGCGAACGAGCCGTCCATCGCCAGCCTCGCCCCCCGCGCCGCGGCCCGCACGCTCTCCCGCGGCGCGCACGCGGCCGCCATGGCCTGCGCGAGGCCCACGACGGCTCGCAGCCGCCCGTCAACACCCATCACACCAGGTTAGGGGCTTTGTCCGATTTGGTGATATTGGCGCGGCTCTGAGCCAGCCCAGGATCACGCAGGATCACGCGGTCCGGACGGGAGCCGGGCCGCCCCGCGGCCCTCGGTCGGACGGGCCGGACGGGTCGGACAGGCCGGACGGGTCAGACCCCCGGCCACCGCGGCTTCCGCTTCTCGTTGAACGCCGCCACGCCCTCCGCCCGGTCCCCGGAGAAGGCCGCCGTGCGCCACGCCGCGTCCTCGATCTCCAGCCCGGCCGTGAGGTCCATCCCGTGTCCGAGCCGCAGCGCCCGCTTCGCCGCCCGCAGTCCGACGGGGGAGTTCGCCGCCATCCGCCCGGCCAGGGCAAGGGCCTCCTCGCGGGCCGACCCCGCCGGGACCACCGCGTCCACCAGCCCCAGCGCGAGCGCCTCGGCGGCCTCCACCCGTCGGGCCGTGAAGATCAGCTCCGCGGCCCGGGCCGCGCCCACCCGCCGCGGCAGCAGCTGCGTACCGCCGCCGCCGGGGATCACGCCGACCGACACCTCGGGCAAGCCCACCACGGCACTCTCGTCGGCGACGATGACGTCGCAGGCCAGCGCCAGCTCGAAGCCGCCGCCCAGCGCGAACCCGTGCACCGCCGCGATGGTCGGCATCGGCAGCTCCAGCACCCCGCCGTACGCGCCCCGCGTGGTCGGCCGCTGGCGCACCAGATCGGCGTCCGACAGGGCGTTGCGCTCCTTGAGGTCGGCGCCCACGCAGAAGGCCCGCTCCGCGGACGAGGAGAGCACGACGACCCGTACGGACGCGTCCGCCGCGAGCGAGGCGCACGCAGAACCGATGGCCCGCGCCATGTCCGTGGACACCGCGTTCATCGCCTTGGGCCGGTCCAGAACGAGTTCCACGACCCCGCCCTCATGCCGACGCAGGCCGACGAACCCGACGGACTCGGACACAGACACAGGCTCCGACACAGAACGGCCCTCCCGGTTAACGAACGTTATTCCGGGATCTTAGGCTTCCGGCGCGTCAGCGACCAGGGCTCCACCACGCCCAGGCCGCGCACCGGCCGCTGCCACATCGGCTGGAGCGCGAAGCGGTACGCCCCGCCGCCCGCCTCGGCCTCGGCCTCCTTCTCGGAGACCGGCGCCGCGCCCGTGCGGCCGAGTTCCTCGGCCATC
Source organism: Streptomyces sp. NPDC006544 (assembly GCF_040611715.1). Taxonomy (NCBI): domain Bacteria; kingdom Bacillati; phylum Actinomycetota; class Actinomycetes; order Kitasatosporales; family Streptomycetaceae; genus Streptomyces; species Streptomyces sp. NPDC006544. The sequence continues at coordinate 19,651 of NZ_JBEXOV010000102.1, forward strand.
GCGCCGTCCACCAGCACCGCGTCCTTCGGCGCTATCGACGTCAGTCGCGAGGCCAGGTTCACCGTGGTCCCGAAGACGTCCCCCATCCGGGTCGTCACGGTCCCGAAGGCGATCCCCACCCGCAGCTCCGGCATCTGCGGATCGGCGCCCATCGTCTCGACCAGCCGCAGCGCGATCTCCGCCGCCGTGGCCGCGTCGTCGGCGCAGTACAGCACCTCGTCGCCCAGCGTCTTGATCAGCCGGCCGCCGTGCGCCGCGACCAGGTCCGCCGCGGTCGTCTCGAAGGACTCGACGAGCTCGCCGAGCTCCTCCTCCTCCAGCCGTCGCGTCAGACGGGTGAAGCCCACCAGGTCCGCGAAGCCCACCGCGAGCCGCCGGTCGACCATCTCCTCGTCGTCCGCCACCTGGACGACCCGCCCGGTCGCGGCGGCCAGCTGGCGGCGCCACACGTAGACGAGGAACTCCTCGAGCTCGGGCAGCAGCAGCTCGACCAGCGGGTACGTGACCTCCGTACGGGTCATGCCCGGCTCCGGCGGCTCCGTCAGCCCCTCCAGGAAGGAGTCGATCTGCCACTCCGCGAGCCGCGCCGTGGTCTGCCCCGTGGAACGGGCCACCTGTACCGCCATCGGCTCGCTCAGCAGCCCGGCCTCGACCAGGCCGGCGAGCCGGCGCAGCGCCAGTACGTCCGCCTCCGTCAGGGCCTTGGCCTGCCCGATGTCCGCGAAGCCCATGGCCCGCCAGAAGCGGGAGGCGAGCTCCATCGAGACGCCGGCGCTGCGGGCCGCCTGGAACGGGGTGTACCGGCGCTCGGCGCCCAGGATCAGCTGTTCCAGGCGGATGGCGAGCGGGTCGGCCGTCGGCTGGGCCGTGTGGTCGACCTCGTGGTGGGTGGTGTGCTGGCCGCGGCCGATCGGGGTGGCGTGGACGCCGGACCCGCCGGGCCCGCCGGACCCGCCGGAGCCACCCGCCGGCGTGGCGGGGGTGGGCGCGCTGGAGTGAGGGCCGTCGACGGTCAAGGGCCGCCTCCTGTCCATTCCGTGCGCACTGCCGAACCGGGTGATCACCGAGAGGACCGGGATCGCCTAAACCATACGGCAGGTGTGCCGTAGCTCACTCCCCCGCTCCCTCACCCGGGGCGACCCGCCCGGCGGGCTACCGCACGGACCGGAGGTGGACGATGTCCCCCGCCCCCACGGCCTGGTGCTCGTCGTCCGCCGTGCGCACGACGAGCCGCCCGTCGGTGTCCACCGCTTCGGCCGTTCCGGTGAGGGTGCGCCCCCCGGGCAGCTCCGCCCGCACGTGCTTGCCGAGGGTGGCGCAGCCCGCCGCGTACGTCTCCTGCAGACCGCTGGCCGCCGGGTCGCCGCCGGCCGCCCGCCAGTTCCCGTACCACTGCTCCAGCGAGCGCAGGACGGCCTTGAGCAGCGGATCCCGGTCGGTGACGGAGGCCTTGGCCAGCATCAGCGATCCGGCGGTGTCCACCGGCAGCTCGTCCTCCGTGAGCGTCACGTTCAGCCCGATGCCGAGGACGATCCCGTCGGCGACGCGTTCGGCGAGGATCCCGCCGGTCTTGCGCTCCTCGCCGTCCACGGTCACCAGCAGGTCGTTGGGCCACTTGAGGGCGGTGTCCACGCCGGCGGCCCGCGAGAGCCCGGTCGCGACCGCCACCCCGGCCAGCAGGGTCAGCCATCCCCAGCGCTCCTGCGGCACCTGCGGTCCGGGCTTGAGCAGGACGGAGAAGAACAGGCCCGACCGCGCCGGCGCGACCCAGCTCCGGTCCAGCCGCCCCCGCCCCGCGCTCTGCTCCTCGGCGACCAGCACGGCCCCCTCGGGCAGTCCTGCGGCGCGCGCGGCGAGGTCGCTGTTGGTCGACCCGGTGGTTCCCACCACCTCCAGCGAGGTCCACAGCCCGTCCGGGACCACGAGGGCCCGCTGCAGTGCGGCGCCGTTCAGCGGCGGCCGGTCCAGGCTCGACCAGCGGCTCCCGGAAGCGGAAGCGCCGGAAGAGCCGGAAGAGCCGGAAGAAGAAGCGGAAGCGTCTGATGGCATCGAGAGTCCCCTCGTGTGGAAGCCCCGGACCGGGCTTCGGCCCGGGCCGGCGTCCTCACCATGATCCTCCCTGGCCGCCCGGCCGCGGGGAGTTCTCCGGTGAACCGGGCATCCGGCTTCCGCATTCACCCGACCGACGCACAGGCTCCCGGGGCGGCGTCCCCTAGGGGGCGCCGCGAGGCCAGGCAAGCCAGATGAGGTGTGTCAAACGCCGCACTGCCGAGCGCCATGCGCGCCGATACCCTACGCACCAGTAGCTAGTAGTAATCAGTGAATTCACCAGGCAGTTGACACCACGCAGGGAGCCGCGACCCCGATGTCGTCACAACCGTCAGAGCCGATCGACATGCACACCACCGCGGGCAAGATCGCGGACCTGCAGCGCCGCGTCGAGGAAGCCACCCATGCCGGTTCCGCGAGAGCGGTGGAGAAGCAGCACGCCAAGGGCAAGCTGACGGCCCGCGAGCGGGTGGCCCTGCTGCTGGACGAGGGGTCCTTCGTCGAGCTGGACGAGTTCGCCCGGCACCGGTCGACGAACTTCGGGCTGGAGAAGACCCGTCCGTACGGGGACGGGGTCGTCACCGGCTACGGCACCGTCGACGGCCGGCCCGTCGCGGTGTTCTCGCAGGACTTCACCGTCTTCGGCGGCGCCCTCGGCGAGGTCTACGGCCAGAAGATCATGAAGGTCATGGACTTCGCGCTGAAGACGGGCTGCCCGCTGGTCGGGATCAACGACTCCGGCGGCGCCCGCATCCAGGAGGGCGTCAGCGCGCTCGGCATGTACGGCGAGATCTTCCGCCGCAACGTGCACGCCTCCGGCGTGATCCCGCAGATCAGCCTGGTCGTCGGACCCTGCGCCGGCGGCGCGGTGTACTCCCCCGCCATCACCGACTTCACGGTCATGGTCGACCAGACCTCGCACATGTTCATCACCGGCCCGGACGTCATCAAGACGGTCACCGGCGAGGACGTCGGCTTCGAGGAGCTGGGCGGCGCGCGCACCCACAACAGCACGTCCGGCGTCGCGCACCACATGGCGGGTGACGAGAAGGACGCCATCGAGTACGTGAAGTCGCTGCTGTCCTACCTGCCCTCGAACAACCTCTCCGAGGCACCCGCCTTCCCCGAGGAGACCGACACCGAGGTCAGCGACTGGGACCGCGAGCTCGACGTCCTGATCCCGGACAGCGCGAACCAGCCCTACGACATGCACACCGTGATCGAGCACGTGCTCGACGACGCGGAGTTCCTGGAGACGCAGGCGCTGTTCGCGCCGAACATCCTCACCGGCTTCGGCCGCGTCGAGGGCCACCCGGTCGGCATCGTCGCCAACCAGCCGATGCAGTTCGCCGGCTGCCTGGACATCGACGCCTCCGAGAAGGCCGCGCGCTTCGTGCGGACCTGCGACGCCTTCAACGTCCCGGTGCTGACGTTCGTCGACGTGCCGGGCTTCCTTCCGGGCACGGACCAGGAGTACAACGGAATCATCCGGCGCGGCGCGAAGCTGATCTACGCGTACGCCGAGGCCACCGTGCCCCTGATCACCGTCATCACCCGCAAGGCCTTCGGCGGTGCCTACGACGTCATGGGCTCCAAGCACCTCGGCGCCGACCTGAACCTCGCCTGGCCGACCGCGCAGATCGCCGTCATGGGCGCGCAGGGCGCGGTGAACATCCTGCACCGCAGGGCCATCGCCGAAGCGGAGGAGGCCGGCAACGCCGAGGAGACCAGGGCGCGGCTCATCACCGAGTACGAGGACGCGCTGCTCAACCCGTACACGGCCGCCGAGCGCGGTTACGTCGACGCGGTGACCATGCCGTCCGAGACGCGGGCGCACGTGGTGAAGGGGCTGCGGCAGCTGCGCACCAAGCGGGAGTCCCTGCCCCCGAAGAAGCACGGCAACATCCCCCTCTAGGCCCCAGGAGGGCAGTCCAGTGGTGATCAAGGTCGTCAAGGGGAACCCGACCCCGGAGGAGCTGGCCGCCGCACTGGCGGTGGTCCAGGCGCGCGCGGCCGCACTGGCGTCGGTGCCGTCGGACGCGCGGCGGGTGGCCGACGCGTGGGCGGCGCCGGGCCGGGTGGCCCGCAGGACGCTGCCGCGCCCCGGTCCGGGCGCGTGGGGGCGTACGTACTGGCCCGCGTGAGCGGATGTCCGGGCCGAGGCGCTCGTTCATGCCTTCGACGATGGTCTGACCCGGGTCGAGAGCGAAAGTCACGGGGTCGCGCAGCCGGAAG
>NZ_JBEXOV010000103.1:0-23850 GCF_040611715.1 Streptomyces sp. NPDC006544
CAGGTAGCGGATCTGGGCGCCCGCCGATTTGGGGATGGGGCGGGTGAAGTTCTGTTCGTCGGCGCGGTCGAGGCTGTCGCTGATCTCGGACATGGCCAGACCGCGGCGGCGGCCAGGGCGGCGCGGCCCGCGAGGACGATGCGGGTCTGCTCGGTGACGCGGCGGCCGAGGTGCTCGGCGGTCGCGATGTCGGCCTTGTGGACGCCCTCGGCACCCTGGTCGTTGTTGGACTGGGCGGCGGCGCCGTCGAAGAAGCCGAGGCGGTTGAGGTCGTTCTCGGAGGCGGTGCTGGAGTTCCAGCCCGCCTTGAGACCCAGGTTCACCCAGCTCATGCCGTGCTGCGAGGCCAGCGTCTGGAAGAAGTCCAGGGTGTTGCCCTTGTCGCCCGACTTGGAGGCGGAGTTCGTGAAGCCCGCGGCGACCTTGTCCTGCCAGCCGGCCGTGAACCAGACCTTGGAGGTGGCCTCGGCGAAGACGTGGAAGGCGCCCGAGGCGGTACCCATGTAGGTCGGGGCGCCGAAGACGATCGCGTCGGACGCGGCCAGGAGCTCCCACTGGGCGTCGTCGATCTCGTCGACCTTGATCAGGTGCACCGTCGCACCGGCGTCGAGGGCGCCCGCCTGCACGGCCTCGGCGACGACGGTGGTGTGGCCGTAGCCCGAGTGGTAGGCGATCGAGACGACGGGGGCGTAAGTGATACCGGACAAGGCAGATCTCCCTCGGAAAACACTGCGGCGGGACGCAGCGTGGTGCGTGTGGTGTGACGAGACAACCACTAACTTTTGGAAAGCGCAACCTAAATGGTTAGCGCTCCCCAGTAGTAGGCTGAAAGCATGCAGACCCCACCCTGTAGCGAAGCCGGAGGCGCCACCGCTGCCGCCGGCACCGCCGAAGCCTCGTCAGACGCCTGCGCCACGGGAGCCGCGTCGGACGCCTGCACCATGGACGCCGCGGCGGACGCCTGCGCCACGTTCGACGTCTTCGCCCGCGCATGCCCGTCCCGGGAGACCCTGGAGCACGTCACGGGCCGCTGGGGCAGCCTCACGGTGGGCGCGCTGCGCAAAGGCCCCTGCCGGTTCAACGAGCTGCGCCGCCGGGTCGACGGCGTCAGCGAGAAGATGCTCTCCCAGACGCTGCACGCGCTGGAACGCGACGGCATCGTCATACGCGAGGCACAGCCGACCAACCCGCCCCGCGTGGACTACGAACTGACCCCGTTCGGCATCGAGATCGCGCACCGCCTGGTCGCGCTCATCTCGCTGCTGGAGGACGCCATGCCGCAGGTGCTGAGCTCCCGCTCCGCCTACGACGCCGCGCGCGCCTTGCGCCCCGGGCGCTGACACCGCGGGCAGAAGTAGCTCGACCGGTTCATCCACGGCCGGCGCCGCATCGGGGTACCGCAGCGCCGGCAGGGCTCGTCCTCGCGCCCGTACGCGTCGAGGGACCGGTCGAAGTACCCGGATTCGCCGTTGACGTTGACGTACAGGCTGTCGAAGCTGGTGCCGCCGACGGCGAGGGCCGCGTTCATGACGTCGCGGACGTGGCCGAGCAGTTCCACGCTCCGGGGGCGCGTGAGCGTGGCTGTGGGGCGCTCGTAGTGCAGTCCGGCGCGCCACAGCGCCTCGTCCGCGTAGATGTTGCCGACGCCGCTGATCAGCGACTGGTCCAGCAGCGCCCGCTTCACGGTGGTCCGCTTGGCACGGAGCGCCAGGTGGTAGGCCGTCTCGTCGAAGAGGGGGTCCAGCGGGTCCCGCGCGATGTGCGCGATGACGTCGGGCAGCCCCTCCTCACTGTCGGCGACGGTCTCGTGCAGCGACAGGCCGCCGAAGGTCCGCTGGTCGACGAAGCGCAGCTCGGTGCCCGCGCCGTCCCGGAACCGCATCCGGATGCGCAGGTGCTTCTCGTCGGGGGCGTCCTCGGGCTGCACGAGGAGCTGCCCGCTCATCCCGAGGTGGCCCAGCACGGAGAGATCGCGCTCGGCCAGCGGCAGCCACAGGTACTTGCCGCGCCGGCGGGGCACCGCGAAGGTCTCCCCCGCCAGCCGCTCCGCGAAGTCGGCGCCGCCGCCCACGTGCCGCCGCACGGCGCGCGGGTGCAGCACCTCGACGACGTCGACCGTCCGCCCGGCCACCCAGCGCTCCAGGCCACGCCGCACCACTTCGACTTCGGGCAGCTCGGGCACGCGGGTTCCTCCGGACGGGATGCGGTCGTGAACGCTCCCGGCGAGCGTACCGGCCTCCCGGTCCGCGCCCGGAAACGGGTCCGCCCGCCCCTGCTGAGCAGGGGCGGGCGGGGAAATCCGGAAGGAAGCGTCAGGCTCCCGGCGTCGGGGCGGAGGACGTCGGCGCCCCGCCGTCCCCGGCGTCGTTCCCGGCTCCGGCGCCGGCCGGGGTCGCTGCCCCGTCCGACGTCGCAGCCGGAGCGGTTCCGGACACGGCTTCCGCCGCGATCCGCGCGTCCGCCTTGGCGCTGATTCCACGCCAAGCGGACTCCGCCGCCTGCTGTTCTGCTTCCTTCTTGCTGCGGCCGGTGCCGGTGCCGTACGAGACACCACCGACGCGAGCGGCAGCGGTGAAGGTCTTCTCGTGGTCCGGACCTGTCTCGCTGACCAGGTATTCCGGCACACCAAGACCTTCGGCTGCCGTGAGCTCCTGGAGACTGGTCTTCCAGTCCAGGCCGGCACCGAGGTTCGAGGACTTCTCGATGAGCGGGTCGAAGAGCCGGTGAACCAGCTCCGAGGCCGCGTCGAGGCCCTGGTCGAGGTAGACCGCGCCGATCACCGCTTCAAGGGTGTCGGCGAGGATGGACGCCTTGTCCCGGCCACCCGTGCCCTCTTCGCCCCGGCCGAGCCGGACGAAGGAGCCGAGTTCGAGGCCACGCCCGACCTCCGCCAGTGCGCGTGAGTTGACCACCGCGGCCCGCAGTTTGGCCAGTTGGCCTTCCGGCAGGTCCGGGTGGGTCGTGTACAGCGTGTCCGTGACCACCAGGCCCAGCACGGAGTCCCCGAGGAACTCCAGCCGCTCGTTGGTGGGCAGACCGCCGTTCTCGTACGCGTACGAACGGTGGGTCAGTGCACGCACCAGAAGGGCGGACTCGAGGTGGTACCCGAGCCGCCCTTCCAGAAGCGTGTGGGACGAGGCCGCTTTGTTACTGTCTGCCTGCTTCTCAGCGTTGGACAGCTCAGACATTGCGCCTCTCACCAGCCGCTCAGACCTCGAGGACCTGGCGCTTGTTGTAGGTGCCGCAGCTCGGGCACGCAATGTGCTGGAGCTTCGGCTCCTGGCAACGCTCACACGAAACCAGGGTGGGGACCGCAGCCTTCCACTGCGACCGGCGGTGGCGCGTGTTGCTGCGCGACATCTTCCGCTTCGGAACAGCCACGGCTACTTCTCCTGCTTCTCGGCGGCGCTCTGAACTCCGTCGGAGGCAGTGCCGCTCATGTTGTCTTTCTCGACGCCCTGATCGGTGCCGAGTCCTTGCAGTGCCGCCCAACGGATGTCGACGGCGTCATGGTGGTGGTCCGGGTCGTCGTTCAGGCTGAGCCCGCAATCGGGACACAGTCCGAGACAGTCCTCCCGGCACACCGGCTGCAGCGGCAGTGCGAGCACCACCACGTCGCGCAGCACGGGTTCGAGGTCGAACAAGCCGTCCTCGAGAAGAAGCGTGTCCTCGTCGTCCTCGGCGTCGTCGGCCGGCTCCGCCTTCGAGCGGTTCCGGTCGTCGGCGTCAGGGTACGAGAACATCTCCTGGAAGTCCGCCTTGAGCTCGCGCTCCACGGACTCCAGACACCTTACGCACTCCCCCGTCGCCGATCCACGGACGGTGCCTGTGACGAGCACCCCTTCCATGACCGACTCGAGGCGGAGCTTGACGTTCAGACGGCTGCCTTCCGGCACTCCGATGACTCCGGCGAGACCGAGGTCCGCCGGTGCCGCGATTTCACGGGACAGCCGCAGCATGGCACCAGGACGCCGACCCAGCTCGTGCGTGTCGAACACGAGGGGGTTGTGGTGGTCGAGGCGGGTATTCAGGGCCGTTCCTGCTTTCACAAAATCACTGGAGACTGCTGAAGATCAAGATTTCCGCCACTCAAGGGCAGCATGGATCGCGGTGCATACGCGCGACCGAAGAGCCAGGATACCCGCCGCTTCGCCCTGAGCCCAATCCAGGGGGCGGAGCGGGGTCAGCGGCCCTGCTCGTACTGGCGGAGCTGATCCAGGTTGATCATGCTGGTGTCGAAGAAGCTGGTCTCGTCGAGCGCCGCCTGCTGGTCCTGCGCGGCCTGCTGCCCGTCGTAGTGCGCGCCGTAGGACCCCGCGGCGGAGCCGTCGCCCGCACCGGAGTAGGGGTCGGGCTGCTGGTCGTAGGAGACGGCGTAGGGGTCCGGCTGCCGCACCTGCTGCTGGTAGCCGGAGTACGGGTCCTGGTAGCCGTAGGCGTCCTGCTGGACCGGCTGCTGGTAGGAGTACGGGTCGTACGCCTGCTCGCGCTGCGCCTGCTGCTGCGCCGGGACGAGCGGCGCCTCCGGCTCGGCCAGCCCGGCCAGGAAGTCCGCGTCGCTCGCCGAGCGGGACTGCTGGAGCCCCGCCGCGTCCTGGGCGGCCATGTGCGCGCCGAGGTCGTCGGTGGCCACCCTGCCGTGGAGCTTCTGGCGGCCCCGGCCGACGGCCTCCAGGGTCTTGGAGAGCACCGCCTCGAAGGTGGCCAGTTTGGTGTCCACGTAGGCGTCCGCCTGCTCGCGCTGCGTCTGCGGGTCGTGGCTGCGCTCGGGGGCGTCCGCGTCGGGGTAGCCCTGCTCGTCGAGCCCCGGGCCCCGGCCCAGGAGCTTCTCGCGGCCCCGGTCCACGGAGCCGATGGTCTTGGTGAGCACGACCTCGAAGTTCGCGAGCTTGCTGTCGACGTAGTCGTCGGCCTCGGCCCGGATCTCCTCGGCCTCGCGGCGGGCGTCCGCCAGGATCCGGTCCGCCTCGTCCTGGGAACGCCTCGCGACCTCGGTGTCGGAGATCAGCGAACCCCGGTGGGCGTGCGCCGACTCGATGATCCGCTCCGCCTCGCGGCGGGCCTCCTCGACCATCTGCTCCCGGCCGCCGATGAGCTCCTGCGCCTGAGCGAGCGAGCCCGGCAGGGCGCCCCGCACCTCCTCGAGCTGTGCGAGCAGCTCGGCCCGGTTGATCACGCACGAGGCGGACATGGGCATGGACCGGGCACTGCCGACGGCCGCGACGATCTCGTCGAGCTTCTTCTGCACGTCCATGGGGGCTCGCACTCTCTCGGCCTCGGGCGGTTCCCGAGACGAACGGGACGACTTTACGGCCACAGGGCCGGGAGCCGACACCGGCTGACGGACCGTCAGGGGGTCGGCGGCCGGTGCCGGGGCCGGGGTGCCGGAGCTCAGCGGCCGGCCAGGCGCTCCATCAGCGCCGTGTGCACGTGTGCGGGCAGCAGGTGGGCCACGTCGCCGCCCCAGGTCGCGACTTCCTTGACCAGGGAGGAGGACAGGAAGCTGTAGGTGGGGTTGGTCGGGACGAACAGCGTCTCCACGCCCGACAGCCCCATGTTCATCTGGGCCATCTGCAGTTCGTAGTCGAAGTCGCTGACGGCCCGCAGGCCCTTGACGATGGCCGGGATCTCGCGCTGCTTGCAGAAGTCGACGAGGAGCCCGTGGAAGGACTCGACCTCGATGTTGCCGTAGCCGGCGGTCGCCTCGCGGATCAGCTCGATCCGCTCCTCGACGGTGAAGAGCCCCTGCTTGGACTGGTTGATCATCACGGCGACGTGGACCACGTCGTAGAGCCGGGAGGCCCGGCCGATGATGTCGAGGTGTCCGTTGGTGATGGGGTCGAACGACCCGGGACAGACGGCGCGGCGCAACGTGGTTCCCTCGCTCCCCGGTACGGGTTTCATGATTCTTCGCTGATGGAGGCGGCTCGGCCGTACCAGAGGGTGCCCTCGCCGTACTTCCGGGACCGGAGCGCCTCGAAGCCCTCGGGCCACGGGAAGGCACCGCTCCTCGTCCTGCGCTCCACGGTGACGAGCGCATCGTCGGTGAGCCAGCCATTGGACCGGAGTGTGAGCAGGATCTCGCGAAGATCGTCGTGCTCGACCTCGTAGGGCGGGTCCAGGAAGACCACGTCGTACGGGTCCCCGTGCGCGGGGACGGCCGCGATCTGCTCGGCCCTGCCCGCCCTGAACTCGGCGCCGGGCAGCCCGACCGACTCGATGTTGTCCCGGATGGCCTTGGCGGCCTTGGCATCGGGCTCGACCAGCAGCGCGTGGGCCGCGCCGCGGGAGAGCGCCTCCAGGCCCACGGCGCCGGAGCCGGCGTAGAGGTCGAGCACCCGGGCCCCCTCGACGCCGTGCAGCGACTCCCAGGTGGAGAACAGCCCCTCACGCATCCGGTCCGAGGTCGGGCGGGTGCCGGTGCCGGGCGGTACGGCGAGGCGTCGCCCGCCGGCGCTGCCGGCGATCACGCGGGTCATCTGGGGTCCTTCGGTGTGGGGCGAGCAGAGAGGTGCAGGCCTTCAACGATAGGTCGTACCGCTCACCCCTTCTCCAGGTACTGCTCCCGTTCGGTGTCCAGGAGCGCGTGCAGGGCGGTCTCGAGGCCCGGCAGCCCCGCGAGCTCCGGGTCGGCGGCGACCACGCGGGTGGCCTCCTCGCGGGCCTGGGCGATGACCTCCTCGTCCTCGATGACCGCGAGCATGCGCAGCGAGGAGCGGACGCCGGACTGGGCCTGGCCCAGTACGTCGCCCTCGCGGCGCTGCTCCAGGTCGATGCGGGAGAGCTCGAAGCCGTCCAGGGTGGCGGCGACGGCGGCGAGCCGGGCGCGGGCGGGGCTGGCCTCGTGCATCTCGCTGACCAGCAGGCACAGCCCGGGGGCGGAGCCGCGGCCGACGCGGCCGCGCAGCTGGTGGAGCTGGGAGACGCCGAAGCGGTCCGCGTCCATGATCACCATGACGGTGGAGTTGGGGACGTTCACCCCGACCTCGATGACGGTGGTGGCGACGAGCACCTTGACCTCGCCGGCGGTGAACCGGCGCATGACGGCGTCCTTGTCGCCCGGATCCATCCGCCCGTGCAGGACCTCCACGGCCAGACCGGCCAGGGGGCCCTCGGCGAGCTGTGCGGCGATCTCCAGGACGGCCAGCGGGGGCCTCTTGTCGCCGTCCTCCGCGTCGGCGGCCTTCTTCTTCGCGGCGGCCCTGCCCGCCTTGCCGTTCTCCTCCGTCTCGTCCGCGCTGTCGCCGATGCGCGGGCAGACCACGTACGCCTGGTGCCCGTTCTCGACTTCCTCGCGGACCCGCTCCCAGGCGCGGGTCAGGAAGTGCGGCTTGTCCTTGGCGGGCACCACGTGGGTGGCGATCGGGGAGCGTCCGGCCGGCAGCTGGTCCAGGACGGAGGTCTCCAGATCGCCGAAGACGGTCATGGCCACCGTGCGCGGGATCGGGGTCGCGGTCATGACGAGGAGGTGCGGGGGCTGCTTGCCCTTGGAGCGCAGCGCGTCGCGCTGCTCCACGCCGAAGCGGTGCTGTTCGTCGACGACGACCAGGCCGAGGTCGTGGAACTTCACCTTGTCCTCGATGAGGGCGTGCGTGCCGATGACGATCCCGGCCTCGCCGGTGACCAGGTCGAGCAGGGCGCGGCGCCGCGCGGGCACCCCCATCGACCCGGTGAGCAGCACGACCTTGGTCCCCTGGTCGAAGCCGCCGAGCATGCCGCCCTCGGCGAGCTCGCCCATCATCTCGGTGATGGACCGGTGGTGCTGCTGTGCGAGGACTTCGGTGGGCGCGAGCAGGGCGGCCTGCCCGCCGCAGTCGACGACGGCGAGCATGGCCCGCAGGGCCACCATCGTCTTGCCGCTTCCCACTTCGCCCTGGAGGAGCCGGTGCATGGGGTGGTCGGTGGCGAGGTCGTCGAAGATCTCCTTGGAGACGGTCTCCTGGCCCTCGGTGAGGGTGAAGGGGAGCTTGGCGTCGAAGGAGTCGAGGAGGCCGCCGGGAGCGGGGCGGCGGGGGACGGCGGGGAGCTGGGAGTCGGCGTGCCGGCGCCGGGCCAGGGCCACCTGGAGGACGAAGGCCTCGTCCCACTTGAGGCGTTGGCGGGCGTCCTCGATGTCGGCCTTGGTGGCCGGCCGGTGGATCTTCAGCAGGGCCTCGGTGAGCGGGACCAGCCCACGGCCCTCGCGCAGGGCGGGCGGCAGCGGGTCCACGGCCTCCCCGACGCCGGGCAGGACCGCGTCCACGCATTTGGCGATCTTCCAGGACTCCAGCTGCTTGCAGGCCGGGTAGATGGGGATCAGCTGGCCGGCGAAGGCGGCGGCCGCGTCGGTCTCCCCGGCGTCCGCGCCCAGCGGCTCGTACGCCGGGTGGGAGAGCTGGAGCTTGCGGTTGAAGAGGCCGACCTTGCCCGCGAACATGGCGCGGCTGCCGGGCAGCAGTTCCTTGTGCGGTTTGTGGACGCCCGACCCGAAGAAGACGAGCTGGAGCCGGCCGCTGCCGTCGGTGATGGTGACTTCGAGGCGTTTTCCGCCGCCGCGGCTGCCCTGGTAGGTCAGCAGGCGGGCGTCGGCGACCTGCGCGACCACCGTGACGTGCTCGTCGATCTGGTCGGCGAGTTCGGCCAGCGAGGTCAGCTCGCCGCGCTCGGCGTAGCGCCGTGGGTAGTGGTGGAGCAGGTCTAGGGCCGTGTGCAGGCCGAGCTGCTCGGCCAGCACCTTGGCGGTGGCGGGGCCGAGCGTCTTCTTGAGGTCTTCGTCGAGCGCGGGCACGTGTTCATTGCACACCATGGCGCCGACAACCCGGCTATTCCACCCCGATGAGCAGCGGCGCCGACCAGCGTCCGCCCCGGTAGGTCACGGTGTCGACCGCCAGGTGCCCGTGCTGGACGTACGCCTCCAGGCGCGCGGCCAGCGCGTCCGGCACCTCGGGGCCCAGGACGAGGGTGACGAGTTCGCCGCCGGAGCCGAGCATCCGGTCCAGGACGGACTCGGCGGTCCGCGCCAGGTCCGCGCCGATGACGGCCACGTCCCCGTCGATGAGGCCGAGCACGTCCCCGGCCTGGCAGATGCCGGCGGAGGTGAAGGACTGCCGTTCGGCGACGGCCAGTTCGCCGTAGCGGGTGGCTCCGGCTGCGGCGGTCATGGCGACCACGTCCTCGTCGAAGCTCGCGTCCGCGTCGTGGACGGCGAGCGCGGCCAGGCCCTGGACCTCCGAGCGGGTGGGGATCACGGCGACCCGTATCCCCTCCGCGCGGGCCCGTCCGGCGGCGGCGGCCGCGACCGCCCGGTGTTCGGTGCCGTTCGGCAGCAGGACGACCTCGCGGGCGTGCGCCCGGCGGACGGCGTCGGCCAGTTCGGCGACGGCCGGCGCCTCGGCGGGCCGCGCGAGCACGGTGGTGGCGCCGGCCTCCTCGCACAGCACGGCCAGTCCCTCGCCCTGGACCACGGCGACGACGGCCCTCTGGGTGCGCTCGCCGCGGGCCCTGCGCCGTTCGTCGCCGAAGTGCGTGATGCGGATCCGGTAGGGCCGTCCGGCCACCACCCCGGCCTCCACGGCGGCGCCGGGGTCGTCGACGTGGACGTGGACGTTCCACAGCCCGTCGCCGCCGACCACCACCAGGGAGTCGCCGAGTCCGTCGAGGCGCGTGCGCAGCTCGGAGACCTGCGCCTCGGGTGCCTCCAGCAGGTAGATCACCTCGTAGGCGGGGCCGCCCTGGTCCTCCGCGCAGGGCGCGGCCGACTGCGGTACGGGCACGGCGCGGCCGCGGACCGGCTCGACGGCCGGCTCCTGCCCGGACAGCGCCTGCCACAGGGCTCCGAGGACGGCCACCAGTCCGCAGCCCCCGGCGTCCACCACTCCGGCCCGGCCGAGCACGGGCAGTTGCCCGGGGGTCTCGGCGAGGGCCGCGCGGGCCCCGTCGTAGGCGGCCGCGGCCACGTCGGCGGCGGTTCCGGCGGCGGCTTCGGCGATCTCGGCGGCCCGGGCGGCGGCGGCGGCGACGGTGAGCATCGTGCCCTCCACCGGGTGCGCGACGGCCTGGTACGCCTCCTCGGCGGCCCGGGCCAGCGCCTGCGCCAGCAGCCGCGCCGGTCCGCGGCCGGCGGGTTCGTCGCCCAGGACGTCGGCGACTCCGCGCAGCAGCTGCGCGAGGATCGTGCCGGAGTTGCCCCGGGCTCCTACGAGGGCTCCGTGCGCGAAGGCCCGTACGGCCTCGGGCAGGGAGGTCCCGGCTGTGCCGTCCGTCACGGTGGCGAAGGCGCCCTCGAGCGCGCGGTCGGCCGATTCGGCGGTCAGGTAGAGGTTGGTGCCGGTGTCCGCGTCGGCGACGGGATAGACGTTGATCGCGTCGATGTCCTCGCGGGCCCGGCCCAGTGCGGCCAAGGCCAGCGAGCTCCAGGTGCGCACCGCTTCGGCGTCGAGCTCGTCGGGGGGCTGCGGCTGAGGCTCGTGCGCCACCGGGCGTTCCTCCTTGTGCGGGCCAGGGTTCACCGCAGGGTAACCAAGGACTGCCGGGAGGGCCGGACCGCGGGGCGGGGGCGGCGGCGGCCATGGTAGTTTTCTTGGGCCGGGGCAGTCGTTGTATGCTGCTCCGGTTGCCCGATGAGAGTCGGGCCATTCCCCCCGGCAAACCACCTCAGATCCTTGATACCGGTGCGCCGGGATTCACTGTAAGTGCATCTGAAGTCTTTGGAGTGACCTGTGGCTGCCAACTGCGACGTTTGCGCCAAGGGGCCGAGCTTCGGCAACAGCATTTCCCACTCGCACCGCCGCACCTCGCGTCGCTGGAACCCGAACATCCAGCGTGTCCGTGCCGTGGTCAATGGGACGCCGAAGCGCCTCAACGCCTGCACCTCGTGCATCAAGGCCGGCAAGGTCTCGCGCTGACGCCTCCCGTCGTAGCGCAGCCCTTTCCGGTTGCTGAGAAGGCCGGTCCACCTCGGTGGACCGGCCTCTTGCTTTGTCCGACCGGCCCTGTGGGGCCTGGTTCGCCGCACGGTTCCGTGCGGCGAACCAGGCCCCACAGGCGTTTCAGCGCCACTGCCACGCGTGGTCCACGGGGCCGATGCCCGCGCCCAGCGCGAAGCCGGCCGCGATGGCGCCCGTGACGTACTCCTTGGCCGTCGTGACGGCCTCCGGGACCGGCAGGCCCTTCGCCAGGCCCGCCGCGATGGCGCTGGCGAGCGTGCAGCCGGTGCCGTGGGTGTGCCGGTTGTCGTAGCGGGGGGCCCGCAGCCAGCGCTCCTCGGTGCCGTCCGTGAGCAGGTCCACGGCTTCGCCCCCGTGCGCGGCGAGGTGGCCGCCCTTGATCAGCGCCCAGGCGGGGCCGTAGGCGAGTACGGCCCCGGCCGCCCGGCGCATGTCGTCCTCGGTCTCCACCACGACCCCGGTGAGCCGGGTCACCTCGTCCAGGTTGGGCGTCGCCACGGTGGCCCGGGGCAGCAGTTCCCTGCGCACGGCGTCCAGCGCCGTGGCGGCGAGCAGGGCGTCCCCGTGCTTGGAGACGCCGACGGGGTCGACCACGGCGGGGGCCGGGGTCGTGGCGAGCAGCGCGGCCACCGTCTCCACCAGCTCGGCGGAGGCCAGCATCCCCGTCTTCACGGCCTGGACCCCGATGTCGTCCACCACGGCCCTGTACTGGCCCCTGACGGCCTCCGCCGGCAGCTCCCAGACCCCTTTGACGCCCAGCGAGTTCTGCGCGGTCACAGCGGTCACCACGCTCATCGCGTGGACCCCGAGCGCCAGCATCGTCTTGAGGTCGGCCTGGATGCCCGCGCCGCCGCCGGAATCGGATCCGGCGACGGTCAGGCAGAGCGGCGGGTGCGGGGCGGGGTACGTGGCCGGGTGCGGGGTACCGGGCCGGGCGGCGGGCGGCCGCTTCACCGGCCGCCCTCCTCGGGGGCCGGGTCCGCGCCGAAGTGGTCCCAGCCGCCGGTGCTGGTCCAGGGGGCGCCGTCGACGGTCACCTGGGGCAGCGCGGAGCGGTTCTGCACCGCGCCGATGACCTTCCAGCGGGCCGGGAGCTTCACGTCGGGCGGAAAGGTGGCCACGATGGCGTGGTCCTCGCCCCCGGTGAGGACCCACTGGAGCGGGTCCACGCCGACGGCCTGACCGATGTCGTGCATCTGGGTCGGGATGTCGACGGCCGCCGAGCGCAGGTCGATCCTCACCTTGCTGGCCTCGGCGATGTGCCCGAGGTCCGCGATCAGGCCGTCGCTGACGTCGGTCATGGCGGTGGCGCCGAGTCCGGCGGCCGCGGGGCCCGCGTGGTACGGCGGTTCGGGCCGCCGGTGGGCCTCCACGAAGGCCCGCGGCGAGCGGAAGCCGCGCGAGAGCACGGCGAAACCGGCCGCGGACCAGCCGAGCCAGCCCGTGACGGCCACGACGTCACCGGGCTGGGCGCCGGAGCGCAGCACGGGCTCGTGGTTGCGCAGGTCGCCCAGCGCGGTGATGGCCACGGTGATGGTGTCGCCGCGGACCACGTCGCCGCCGACCACGGCCGCGCCGGCGACCTGGCACTCGTCGCGGATGCCGTCCATCAGCTCGGTGGGCCAGGTGACCGGGAGTTCGGCCGGGACGACGAGGCCGAGCAGGAGCGCGGTCGGCACCGCGCCCATGGCGGCGATGTCGGCGAGGTTCTGTGCGGCGGCCTTGCGGCCGACGTCGTAGGCGGTGGACCAGTCACGCCTGAAGTGCCGGCCCTCCAGGAGGATGTCCGTGCTCGCCACGACCCGCCGGTCGGGGGCCGACACCACCGCGGCGTCGTCGCCCGGTCCGATCCGGACGGCCGGGGTGGTGGTGAGCCGTGAGGTGAGCTCCCGAATGAGCCCGAACTCCCCCAGCTCGCCCACAGTGCCCTTCATCGCTGTGCCCCTTCTTGCCCAGTCCGCTTGCGGTCGCGAGCCGTCACAGCTCTGGGTACCGTCAACAGATACGTCAACTTCTGCTCTCCGTACGCCCCGCTGTGCGTGGAGCCGGGCCCGCGGGTCTCCCCGCGGCGCTCGGCGACGCGGTACCGTGGCGTCCCTTCTTCCCCGGGCCCACCCGTGATCCCCGGGCCCACCCGAAGGGTAGGGGAAATGATCCTCGTGGCCGCCCTGGAGGTTCCGTGGTACAGGCGTACATCCTCATCCAGACCGAGGTGGGCAAGGCGTCGTTCGTCGCCGAGTCCATCGCGCAGATCGCGGGGGTGATCCAGGCCGAGGACGTGACGGGTCCGTACGACGTGATCGTGCGCGCCCAGGCCGACACCGTGGACGAGCTCGGCCGCATGGTCGTCGCCAAGGTCCAGCAGGTGGAGGGGATCACCCGCACCTTGACCTGCCCGGTGGTCCATCTGTAGCCCCCGTCTACTCTTGGCCGGTGACGTCACGACACCGTCGGCCCTTCTCTCTGCTCGCCGCACTGACCGCGCTGGCCGCCTCGGCGGCCCTCGCGGGCTGTTCCCCTGGTGACGCCGGGGCCCGGGTGGATCCGCCGTCCGCTCCGCCCGCCGACGTGGCGGGTCTGTGTGCGGCGCTGCACAAAGAGCTCCCCGACACGGTGGCCGCGCTGGCCCGGACCCCGGCGCTGCCGGAGTCCGAACTGACCGCCGCGTGGGGTGGCTCGGCGATCGTACTGCGGTGCGGTATCCCCAGGCCCGAGAAGATGCGGGACGAGAAGCAGGACGGCGTCGACGTGAACGGTGTCGGCTGGCTCCTGGAGAAGCTCGACGACGGCGGCTTCCGGTTCACCACCGGGGCGCGGCTGGCGTACACGGAGGTCAGGGTCGACAAGGAGCATGCCACGGACGCGGGCATGCTGGTGGACCTGTCCGCCGCGATCGACAGGACCGTGCCGGTGGGCATCTCCTCGTACTGACCGTTCCGGCCCCGCGGCCCGCGCTCATGAGTACCGCCCGCCGGCCACCCTTTCGGGGGGCCGGCGGGCGGTGCCTGTTCGCGTACGGAGCTTCGTGCCCGGGTGCTAGCGCAGCCCGGTGGAGCGGCGCAGCGCGGCCTGGATCAGGCGGTCGACGAGCTCCGGGTACTCGATGCCCGTCTCCTGCCACATGCGCGGGTACATGGAGATCGGGGTGAAGCCCGGCATGGTGTTGATCTCGTTGATGACGAAGGTGCCGTCCTCGGTGAGGAAGAAGTCGGCGCGCACCAGGCCCTCGCAGGATGCGGCGTCGAAGGCCTCGACGGCGAGCCTCTGGACCTCGGCGGTCTGCTCCGGGGTGAGCGGGGCGGGCACGATTCCCGAGGCGGAGTCGATGTACTTGGCCTCGAAGTCGTAGAAGTCGTGGCTGGAGACCGGCGGGATCTCGGCGGGCACGCTCGCGCGCGGCCCGTCCTCGAACTCCAGGACCCCGCACTCGATCTCGCGGCCGCGCAGCAGCGCCTCCACGATGACCTTCGGGTCGTGGCGGCGGGCCTCGGCGATCGCCTCGTCCAGCCCGGAGACGTCGTCGACCTTGGTGATGCCGATCGAGGATCCGGCCCGGGCGGGCTTCACGAACAGCGGCCAGCCGTGTTCGGCGGCGAAGTCCAGGACCTTGCCGCGGGCGGCCTCCCGGTCGTTCTCCCACTCGCGGGGGCGCAGGGTCACGTACGGGCCGACGCGCAGCCCGAAGGACGTGAAGACCCGCTTCATGTAGTCCTTGTCCTGGCCCACGGCCGAGGCGAGGACGCCGGAGCCGACGTACGGGACCCCGGAGAGCTCCAGCAGGCCCTGGAGCGTGCCGTCCTCGCCGTACGGGCCGTGCAGGACGGGGAAGACGACGTCGACCTCGCCCAGGGCCTTGGGAACCGCGCCCGGCTCGGTGTAGACGACCTCGCGGCTGGCCGGGTCGACGGAGAGCACGACGGCGCCCTCCTCGGATTCGGCGAGCTGCCCCACGTCGGGGAGCTCGCCGCCGGAGATGGCCATCCGGGCGGGCTCGTCGGCGGTCAGCGCCCACCGGCCGTCCGTGGTGATGCCGATGGGCAGCACCTCGTACTTGGAGCGGTCGATGGAGCGCAGGACGGCGCCCGCGGTGACGACCGAGATGGCGTGTTCCGAGCTGCGGCCGCCGAACACGACGGCCACACGGGGCTTGCGGCCCTGCTGCTCAGGGGTCTGGGGGAGGTTCTCGCTGCTCATATCGCCCCGAGAATACCCGGTCGGACGTCCGGAAAGCAGTCAGCGCCGTTCCGGTTTGGCGCTGCGTCCCATGAGCTCCTTGAGCGCGACCAGGGTGGGCTTGCCGTGGTGGACGATGTCGACGACGGTGTCGGTGATCGGCATGTCGACACCGTGGCGGCGGGCCAGATCGGCCACGGACAGGCACGACTTGACGCCTTCGGCGGTCTGCTTGGTGACCGCGATGGTCTCCTCCAGGGTCATCCCGCGGCCGAGGTTGGTGCCGAAGGTGTGGTTCCGGGAGAGCGGCGAGGAGCAGGTGGCGACGAGGTCGCCGAGGCCGGCGAGGCCGGAGAAGGTGAGCGGGTCGGCTCCCATGGCCAGGCCCAGCCGGGTGGCTTCGGCCAGTCCGCGGGTGATCAGGGAGCCCTTGGTGTTGTCGCCCAGGCCCATGCCGTCGGCGATGCCGACGGCGAGCCCGATGACGTTCTTGACCGCGCCGCCGAGCTCGCAGCCGACGACGTCGGTGCTCGTGTAGGGACGGAAGTACGGGGTGTGGCAGGCGGCCTGGAGGCGCTGGGCGACGGCCTCGTCCACGCAGGCGACCACGGAGGCGGCCGGCTGCCGGGCGGCGATCTCGCGGGCCAGGTTGGGGCCGGTGACGACGGCGACGCGGCCGGCGGGGACCTTGGCCACCTCTTCGATGACCTCGCTCATCCGCTTCGCGGTGCCCAGTTCGACGCCCTTCATGAGGGAGACGAGGACCGTGGCGGGCGCGAGCAGCGGAGCCCAGTCGGCGAGGTTGCCGCGCAGGGTCTGCGAGGGGATGGCCAGGACCGTGAAGTCGGCGCCCGCCGCGGCCTCGGCCGGATCGGTGGTGGCGCGGACGTTCGCGGGGAGTTCGACGTCGGGGAAGTAGTCCGGGTTGGTCCGGCCGGTGTTGATGGCGTCGACGAGCTCGCGCCGGCGGCCCCACATGACCACCTCGCAGCCGGCGTCGGCGAGCACCATGGCGAAGGCCGTGCCCCAGGAGCCGGTTCCGAATACGGCTGCCTTCACGGGACGTGTCACTTGTCGCCCTCCCCCGCGGCCTTGCGCCGCTGTTCCGCCCTGGCCTTGCGATGGTCGTACGGCTGCGCGGGCGCGCTTTCGCCCCGCAGCTCCTCCAGCAGCCCGGTGATGGCCGCCATGATGACTTCGGTGACCTCCTTGAGCACGTCCGGGGTGGGGTCCCGGTCGTAGTACGCGGAGAGGTCCACGGGCGGTCCGGCGAGGACCTGGAGGGTCTTGCGCGGGAACAGGCTGAGCTTGTTCTCCTTGGCGTAGGGCGGCATCGCGAGGTTCGCGCCCCACTGGGCCACCGGAATGACGGGGGCCCGGGTCATCAGCGCCACGCGGGCGGCGCCGGTCTTGCCGGCCATCGGCCACATGTCCGGGTCGCGGGTGAGGGTGCCTTCCGGGTAAAAGGCCACGCATTCACCGTGTTCGATCGCCGCCACGGCGGCCCGGAATGCGTCCAGGGCGTTGGTGGACTCCCGGTAGACGGGGATCTGGCCGGAGCCGCGCAGGATCGCGCCGACAATGGGGACCTTGAAGAGGGCCGCCTTGCCGAGCAATCGGGGCACCCGGCCGGTGTTGTACTGGAAGTGCGCGTAGGACAGCGGATCCAGATACGAGTTGTGATTGACGGCGGTGATAAATCCTCCGTCGGCCGGAATGTGTTCCATTCCCCGCCAGTCCCGCTTGAAGAGCACTACCAGCGGCGGTTTCGCGATGGCGGCCGCAAGGCGGTACCAGAAGCCGATTCTGCGGCGGGACACTCGGACACCTTCCTCTTGGACCGGTGCGCTGCTGGGGCACCCCGGTGCCGGACAAGTCTCGCCCCAGGTCCGGTCTCTGTCGAGAACACCGTACGCCCCGCGCAACCGGGCCAGGCCCCGGGCCGCCCGCCTTGAGGCGACAATGGGGCCACGCATGACCCGGCCATGACCTGTGCATGGTCCAGACGGCCGCGCGAACGCGGCGGAGGGAAGGGGCCGGTCACGAACGCCGTATGGAGTCTGGTGGTCCCGCTGAAGCCGCTGGCGGTGGCCAAGAGCCGTCTCGCGCGGGCGGTCGGCGCCTCCCGGCCGGGGCTGGCCATGGCGTTCGCGCTGGACACCGTGGCGGGGGCGCTGGCCTGCGCGGCGGTCGCGGATGTGGTGGTCGTCACGGACGACGCGGCGGCCGGGGCGGAACTGGCCCGGCTCGGGGCCCGGATCGTGCCGGACGCCCCGGGCGGCGGTCTCAACGCGGCGCTGGCCCACGGGGCGCGGGAGATCCGGGCGGTCAGGCCCCGGGCGGCGGTGGCGGCGATGAACGCGGACCTGCCGGCGCTGCGGCCGCCCGAATTGCTACGCGTGCTCGAAAACGCCTCGGTATTTCCCCGGGCATTTCTGGCGGATGCGGCGGGAATCGGGACGACCTTGCTTTCCGCTGCGCCGGACGTGGAATTGGCCCCCTCGTTCGGCGGTCCCTCGCGGGCCCGGCATTCGGCCTCCGGCGCGGTGGAAATGACCCTCCCGGGTGTGGACAGCGTGCGCCGAGA
This sequence comes from Streptomyces sp. NPDC006544, assembly GCF_040611715.1. Classification (NCBI taxonomy): domain Bacteria; kingdom Bacillati; phylum Actinomycetota; class Actinomycetes; order Kitasatosporales; family Streptomycetaceae; genus Streptomyces; species Streptomyces sp. NPDC006544. The sequence continues at coordinate 17,686 of NZ_JBEXOV010000103.1, forward strand.
CGTGGACACGGCGGCCGATCTGCGGACGGCGCTCACCCTCGGTGTGGGCCGCCATACGGCCCGATACAGTGCCCGTATGCAGGCGACCGCGTACACGTACGACTCCCAGACCCGCAGCGGCAGCGTGCTGCTGGACGACGGCACCCCGGTGCCCTTCGAGGCCGCGGCGTTCGACGCGGGCGGCCTGCGGCTGCTGCGGCCCGGGCAGCGGGTGCGGATCGAGACGGACGGCGAGGGCTCGGGCCTGCGGATCACCCTGGTCACGCTGCAGACGTTCTGATACCCGGCCCGCGGCCCGCGCGCCGCGGGCCGGCTTCCCCGCCGGGGGGAAGTCGGCCCGTCGTGTGTGACTCGTGCCCTACTTGGTCTTGCGGGCGGTGGTCTTCTTCGCGGTGGCCTTGCGCGTCGCCGTCTTCTTGGCGGGCGCCTTCGTCGCCGCGGTGACCTTCTTGGCCGCCGGCGCGGTCTTCTTCGCGGTGGGGGTGGTCTTCTTCGCCGTCGCCGTGGCCTTCTTGACCGTGGCCTTCGTGGCCGTCGGCGTCGCCTTCTTCGCGACCGCGGTCTTGGCGACCGTCTTCTTGGCGGTGGCCGTGGTCTTCGCCGCGGTCTTCTTCGCCGCCGTGGTCTTGGACGCGGCCGCCGCCTTCTTGGCGGTGCTCGCCTTCTTCGCCACGGCCTTCTTCACCGTCGCGGAAGCCCCGGAAGAGCCACCCGTGAGGCTGCCCTTGGGCGCCTTCTTCACCGACACCTCGCCGCCCTTGGGCAGCTTCTTGGTGCCGGCGACGAGGTCCTTGAAGCCCTGGCCCGCGCGGAAACGGGGCACCGAGGTCTTCTTGACCCGGACGCGCTCACCCGTCTGCGGGTTGCGGGCGTAGCGGGCCGGTCGGTCGACCTTCTCGAACGAGCCGAAGCCCGTGACCGAGACCCGGTCGCCGGCGACCGTCGCGCGGACGATGGCGTCCAGTACCGCGTCGACAGCGTCCGCGGCCTGCTGCCGGCCGCCCAGCTTGTCGGCAATCGCTTCTACGAGCTGCGCCTTGTTCAACGTCTTCCCCTTCGGAGACTTCGCCAGAACGAATGTGTTCAAGCTTATTTCGCACGTTAGGCGGATATATACCGCAAATCAAACACGAAACGGGCTTATCACCCTAGTGCCGCAACGCTGGAGGCCGTTACGGAGTTCCTTCGCATCAGTCGCCTTCAGGGAATCGACCCTCGTCGAGGTCCTTCATCAACCTGTCCAGGCGCACTGCCGCATCGGTGAGATCGTGCTTCGCCGCGGCAGTGACGACCAACAGCTTCCGGGTCAGCGCCATCCTTACGCCCTCCGGGACTTGCAGTGAGCGAACCCGTGTGTGTGCTTCTTTCAATCGGTCCGCGACGAGTTCGTAGAGCTTAAGTTGACTGTCGCGTTCCATGCACAGATTGTGCCATCTGGGGCGAGTTGTCGCCTCACGGGGCCTCAACACACAGCTGTGCCCCCCACCGGAAGGCAGGGGGCACAGTGTTGCCATGTGATCGCCCGAGGGCGAATAAGCGCTGATCAGGCCGGAATCACGCCTGAATCGTGCGCGGCTTGTAGGTCGGCCGGACGCTTTCGTACGTGGCGATGTCCGCTTCGTTCTGAAGGGTGAGCGAGATGTCGTCCAGCCCCTCCAGCAGCCTCCAGCGGGCGTTGTCGTCGAGTTCGAACTCGACGACGATGCCTTCGGCCCGGACCTGGCGGTCGACCAGGTCGACCGTGATCTCGGCGGTGGGGTCGGCCTCGGTCAGCTCCATCAGCCGGTCCACCGCCGCCTGCGGCAGGACGACGGTCAGCAGACCGTTCTTCAGCGAGTTGCCGCGGAAGATGTCGGCGAAGCGGGAGGAGATGACCGTCTTGAACCCGAAGTTCTGCAGGGCCCAGACGGCGTGCTCGCGCGAGGAGCCGGTACCGAAGTCGGGGCCCGCGAGCAGGACGGTCGCGCCCTCGCGCTCCGGGCGGTTCGTGACGAACTCCGGGTCCTTGCGCCAGGCCTCGAAGAGCCCGTCCTCGAAGCCGTCGCGGGTGATCTTCTTCAGCCAGTGGGCCGGGATGATCTGGTCGGTGTCCACGTTGCTGCGGCGCAGTGGGACGGCCCGGCCGGTGTGGGTGGTGAAGGCTTCCATCGTTCTCAGACTCCGGCGGTCGCGGGGGCGTCGGACAGGTCGGCGGGCGAGGCCAGATGGCCCAGTACCGCGGTGGCCGCGGCCACCTGCGGGGAGACCAGGTGGGTGCGTCCGCCCTTGCCCTGCCGGCCCTCGAAGTTGCGGTTGGAGGTGGACGCGGAGCGCTCACCGGGCGCCAGTTGGTCGGGGTTCATGCCCAGACACATCGAACAGCCCGCGTGCCGCCATTCGGCGCCGGCCTCCTTGAAGACCTTGTCCAGGCCCTCCTCCACGGCCTGCAGGGCGACGCGGACGGAGCCCGGGACGACCAGCATCCGTACGCCGTCGGCGACTTTGCGGCCCTCGACGATGCCGGCGACGGCGCGCAGGTCCTCGATGCGGCCGTTGGTGCAGGAACCTACGAAGACGGTGTCGACCTTGATGTCCCGCAGCGGCTGCCCGGCGGTCAACCCCATGTACTCCAGGGCCTTTTCGGCCGCGTGGCGCTCCGAAGCGTCCTCGTACGAAGCGGGGTCGGGGACGCTCGCCGACAGCGGCGCGCCCTGGCCGGGGTTGGTGCCCCAGGTGACGAACGGCGACAGGGCGGTGGCGTCGATGACGACCTCGGCGTCGAAGACCGCGTCGTCGTCGGTGCGCAGGGTCTTCCAGTACGCGACCGCCGCGTCCCAGTCCTCGCCCGTCGGGGCGTGGTCGCGGCCCTCGAGGTAGTCGAAGGTGGTCTGGTCGGGGGCGATCATGCCCGCGCGGGCGCCGGCCTCGATCGACATGTTGCAGATGGTCATGCGGGCTTCCATCGACAGGTTCTCGATGGCTTCGCCGCGGTACTCCAGGACGTAGCCCTGGCCGCCGCCGGTGCCGATCCTGGCGATGATCGCCAGGATCAGGTCCTTGGCGGTGACGCCCTCGGCCAACTCGCCGGTGACGGTGATCGCCATCGTCCGGGGGCGGGCCAGCGGCAGCGTCTGCGTCGCCAGCACGTGCTCGACCTGGCTGGTGCCGATGCCGAAGGCCAGCGCGCCGAAGGCGCCGTGGGTGGAGGTGTGGGAGTCGCCGCAGACCACGGTCGTACCGGGCTGGGTCAGACCCAGCTGCGGTCCGACGACGTGGACGACGCCCTGTTCCACGTCACCGAGCGAGTGCAGGCGGACACCGAACTCGGCGCAGTTGGCGCGCAGCGTCTCCAGCTGGGCCCGGGAGACCGGGTCCGCGATCGGCTTGTCGATGTCGATCGTGGGGGTGTTGTGGTCCTCGGTCGCGATGGTGAGGTCCAGGCGGCGGACCTTGCGGCCGGCCTGCCGCAGACCCTCGAAGGCCTGGGGGCTGGTCACCTCGTGCAGCAGGTGCAGATCGATGAAGAGGAGGTCGGGCTCGCCCTCCGCCCGCCTGACGACATGGTCGTCCCAGACCTTCTCCGCGAGTGTCCTACCCATCACTTTCCCTCCGGCCGGCCGGTTGTGCCGGCGCTTCATAGAGATCTTGTGCGCCGTGCCGCCCGTACCCCACGTCCTGGACGACGGCTCGGATCCAGGTGGTTCGTGGACCCGCACATACAGACTCGCTCGTTCTTGGAAAAATTGAACTTGCGTTTCACAGTGTGAGACGCGAATATCGTTTCATGGACAACTCTAGCGGCGTCGGCGTTCTCGACAAGGCAGCTCTGGTATTGAGCGCACTGGAGTCCGGTCCGGCCACCCTCGCCGGGCTGGTCGCGGCGACAGGGCTCGCACGACCCACGGCACATCGCCTTGCCGTGGCACTGGAACACCACCGGATGGTGGCGAGGGACATGCAGGGCCGGTTCATCCTCGGACCGCGGCTGGCGGAGCTCGCCGCCGCGGCCGGCGAGGACCGCCTGCTGGCCACGGCCGGACCGGTGCTCACCCACCTCCGGGACGTGACGGGAGAGAGTGCGCAGCTCTACCGGCGTCAGGGCGACATGCGCATCTGCGTGGCGGCGGCCGAGCGGCTGTCGGGCCTGCGGGACACCGTCCCGGTGGGCTCCACGCTCCCGATGAAGGCCGGATCGGCCGCGCAGATCCTGATGGCCTGGGAGGAGCCCGAGCGGCTCCACCGCGGCCTGCAGGGCGCGCGTTTCACGGCGACGGCCCTGTCGGGCGTACGGCGCCGCGGCTGGGCGCAGTCGATCGGCGAGCGGGAGCCCGGCGTGGCCTCCGTCTCGGCGCCGGTGCGCGGTCCCTCGAACCGCGTGGTGGCCTCCGTGTCGGTCTCCGGCCCGATCGAGCGCCTGACCCGCCACCCGGGGCGCATGCACGCCCAGGCCGTCATCGACGCGGCCGGCCGCCTGACCGAGGCCCTGCGCCGCTCCAGCTGAACCCACCCGTCCCGACCACTCCCCCGGGCCCGGGGGCGCGTACGACGCCGCACACGTCCGAACACGCGCCTCCGGGCCCGCACTTGTGCGCCCGGGGAGCACGGCTCGCGGGAACGCGGAAGAGGCCCTCCGCGATGATCGCGGAGGGCCTCTTCGGTGCGTACCCCCGACCGGATTCGAACCGGCGCTACCGCCTTGAGAGGGCGGCGTGCTAGGCCGCTACACAACGGGGGCTAGCTGTCACTGCGGTACTGCGCTGGGCTACCAGGACTCGAACCTAGAATAAGAGAACCAGAAACTCTCGTGTTGCCAATTACACTATAGCCCACAGGTCTAGACCAGCTAGACACCGTACCCCCGACCGGATTCGAACCGGCGCTACCGCCTTGAGAGGGCGGCGTGCTAGGCCGCTACACAACGGGGGCCCTAGCGATCCTGCATCAAAACATCCGGGTGCGACCCTGGAGATCTCGCGGGAAGGATCTGTACCCCCGACCGGATTCGAACCGGCGCTACCGCCTTGAGAGGGCGGCGTGCTAGGCCGCTACACAACGGGGGCAAGCACTGCGTTTACCACTGAACTGCGCTGGGCTACCAGGACTCGAACCTAGAATAAGAGAACCAGAAACTCTCGTGTTGCCAATTACACTATAGCCCACCAAAACGCAAGACCCTGAGGTGCTTTCGTTCGGTTAGCGCCTCCGGCCCGGCCTTTCGGCCCGCTCGGGCGGCGCAGAAAGAACATTACCGGATGGCTGACCGTGCTCCAAAACGGGTATCGGCGGCCAGTACCTCCGGGAGCCGGTCGAGTCCGGCGATCCGGTGCACTCCATCGGGTCCCGGACCGCGGTCGCCCTCCCGGTCGAGCCAGACCGCCGTGAGCCCGGCGTCCCGGGCGCCGCGCGCGTCGATCTCCGGCTGGTCCCCCACGTAGACCACCTCGTGCGGCTCCAGGCCGAGCTCCGCGCAGGCCGCGAGGAAGGCCGCCGCCTCCGGCTTGCTGATGCCCAGCTCCACGGCGCACACGAGGACCTCGAAGCGGTCCCGCAGGCCGAGCCGGCGCAGCTTGGGGTCCTGGTTGGCGAGGGAGGAGTTGGTGAGCACCCCGTGCCGGTAGCCGGGGGCGAGGAGGTCCAGTACGGGCAGCACGTCCGGAAACAGCGTCCAGGCCTCCTGGTAGTGCGCGACGTACCGCCCGAACCAGTCGTCGGCCTGCGCGTCGCTCAGCCCGGGCGCCCCGAGGAACTCCCGCACCCGGTCCCAGCGCTGCCCCTGGAAACCCACCTCGCCGGCGGCGAAGCGCGCCCAGTGCCGTTCGGTCACGCGGCGCCACAGCGCGAGGGCCTCGTGCGCGGCCCCGTACCGCTCGGCGATCCCCTCGTCGGCCAGGTGCGCGGCCAGCCCCGCCCGGTCGGCCCCCGTGTAGTCGAAGAGGGTGTCGTCGATGTCCCACAGCACCGCGCGGATCGCCATGGGGCCGACCCTACGCCGGGCCCTCGCGCCGCGCGGGAACCCCGGAGAACTCGACGCGAAACGGCGGCGCCGGTCCGGAAAACGCCGTCGGGGGGGGGGGGGCGGGGGGGCGGCCCCCCCCCCCCCGGGGGGGGGGGGGGGGGGGGGGGGGGGGCCGGGGGGGCCGGGGGGGGGGGGGGGGGGGCCGGGGGGGGGGGGATGCCCCGGTAAAG
>NZ_JBEXOV010000104.1:0-23439 GCF_040611715.1 Streptomyces sp. NPDC006544
GCAGGATGACGGCCCCGGCCCGCCGGCGGGGGCCGCCGCGCCCGCGGCCCCGCCGGCGGGCACGGCGCCCCCGGCGACCAGCGCCCTGCGCTGGTCCTCCGACAAGGGCTGGATCGACCGCGCCGGGCCCCTCGGCGAGCCCGCCGAGACCGCCTCGCTGCCCACCCTCGCCCAGCTCACCTCCGCCGAGCAGCGCTGGGCGGACCGCGAGGAGGACATCACCACCGTCGGCGGCGACCCGTTCGAGGTCGGCCAGGTGTTCGCCCGGCGCTGGATGGAACGGCTCCCGGAGACCGTGCACCTGCAGAAACTCGCCACCATGTACCCGCGGATCCCGCACCGGATCGACGGGGAGCTGCTGCGCTACGCCGCCCGGTTCGGACTCCTCGCGCACAAGGACGACCAGATCGACGAGCACGACCGCTACGCCATCCGGGCCGGCTTCTGGCGCGAGATCGACGTACGGGCCGCCGCCGAACACCTGGCCGCCACCGGCCCGCCCCCCGCCGCGGCGCCGGGCGCCCCGACGATCCCCGCGGCCCCCATCGCGCCGGTGGCTGCCGCCGCGGCCGCCCCGGCAGCCGAGTAGGGGCCGCAACCCCGTAGGCTGCTCCCTCGTGAGAACGGGCACAGCACAGGCTGAAACGGGCACGGCAGCGGCCGCGGGACTCGCCTCCGACGTGGTCTGCGCGGTGCGTGACCTGGTCAAGACGTATCCCGCGGTCCGGGGACGGCGCGGAGTACCGGCCCTGTCCGAGACCCGGGCCACCGACGGGATCTCCCTGGACGTCCGGCGCGGAGAGATCTTCGGCCTGCTCGGTCCCAACGGCGCCGGCAAGTCGACCCTGGTCCGCCAGCTCACCGGGCTGTTGCGGCCCGATGCCGGAGCGGTGACCCTGCTCGGCCACGACCTCGTGCGCCACCCCGAACGGGCGAGCCGGCTGCTCGCCTACCTCGGGCAGGAATCCACCGCCCTCGACGAGCTCACCGTCTCACTGGCCGCCGAGACCACCGGCCGGCTGCGCGGGCTGGGGGTGAGGCAGGCGCGGACCGCACGGGACGCCGTACTGGAGGAGCTCGGGCTGACCGGGATCGCGGGGCGGCCCCTGAAGAAGCTCTCCGGCGGCCAGCGGCGCCTCGCGTGCTTCGCCGCGGCGCTGGTCGGGGAGCGGCCCGTGCTGGTCCTCGACGAGCCCACGACCGGCATGGATCCCGTGGCCCGGCGGGCCGTCTGGGCAGCCGTCGACCGGCGCCGCGCGCGGGCGGGCGCCACCGTGCTGCTCGTCACCCACAACGTCATCGAGGCGGAGACCGTCCTCGACCGGGTCGCCGTCATCGACCAGGGCCGGGTCATCGCCTGCGACACGCCGGCCGGACTCAAGGCCCAGGTGTCCGACGAGGTCCGCCTGGAACTCGTCTGGCGCACCGCGCCGCCGCTCCAGGTCCCGGAGGTCGCCGCGCTCGCCGCGGCGGCCGTCGAATCCGGGCGCCGCTGGGTGCTGCGGCTCGGGCAGGACGAGGCGCGGACGGCGGTGGCCGCCCTGACCGGCGGTCCCGCCTTCGCCGCCCTCGACGACTTCACGCTGGCGACGCCGAGCCTGGAGGACGTGTACCTCGCACTGGGCGGGCGTACGTCGAAGGGACTGGTGAAGGCGTGAGCGCCACAGCCGCTGCCACCGCTGCCGCCACCGCCGCCGCTCCCGCCGCCGTGAGCGGCGAGGGCGTGCTGGCCCCGCGGGCCCGGTTCTTCCCGGCGCTCGCCGCCGTCTACCGCGCGCAGCTCTCCCGGGCGCGGGTCTCGCGCATCCCGCTGCTGTTCGTGGCCACCTTCCAGTCCGTCGGGATCATGATCCTCATGAGAGGCGTGGTCGACGGCGGCTCGGAGGCGCGGGCCGTGGTCGCCGGCTCGTCCGTGCTGGTCGTCGCCTTCGTCGCGCTCAACCTGCTCGCGCAGTACTTCGGGCAGTTGCGGGCGAGCGGCGGCCTGGACCACTACGCCACCCTGCCGGTGCCGCCCGCCTCGGTGGTGCTGGGCGCCGCCGCCGCGTACGCCTCCTTCACGCTGCCGGGAACGCTGGTGACGGCCGTCTTCGGGTCCGTGCTGTTCGGGCTGCCGATGAGCGGCCTGTGGATCCTCGCCGCGGTGGTGCCGCTGGCCGGAGCCGCGCTCGCCGGGCTCGGTGCCGCACTGGGGCTGCTCGCGCCGCGGCAGGAACTGGCCACCCTGGCCGGACAGCTCGGCATGTCCGCCGCGCTGCTGCTGGGCGTACTGCCGCCCGAGCGGATGCCGGACGTCATCGTGTGGGCGCGGGACCTGCTGCCGTCCACGTACGGGGTGGAGGCCTTCGCCCGCACCTTCGAGCCGCACCCGGACTGGGCGGCGGTCCTCCTCGACCTCGGCGTCTGCGCGGCGGTGGGCGTCCTGTCCCTGGCCGTCGCGACGTGGGCGTACCGGCGGGCGGCGGTCCGCTGACGCCGAAGGCGGTCGGTCCGGCCCGTCCGAGACCTGGCACGATGTGGGAGTGACCGAAGCCGTGACCTCTTATGACCAGCCCGACGAGCCGCCGTTCCCGCCGGCTTCGCCCCCGTCCGAGCCCGCGGTGTCCCCGGCCGACCTCCGCGACGGGGCCGCCATCACCCTCGTGGTGGGTGTGTCCGGTGTGCTGCTCGCCCTGCTGTGGGCGTGGCTGGCCCCCCGCGTCCAGTACGTCTCCAACGGCGAGGCCGTGTTCCTTAAGAACACCGAGAGCGAGGCGCGGATCGGGGCGGACGCCACGTTCTTCCTGCTGTCGGCCGGGTTCGGCGTGCTGAGCGCGGCGGCCGTGTTCCTGTGGCGCCGCCGCGGAGGCGTCGCGCAGGTGATCGGGCTCGCCGTCGGCTCGGTGTTCGCCGCTCTGGTGGGCTGGCGCGTGGGCCTGTGGCTGGGGCCGTCCCCGGACCTGGTCGCGGTGGCCCGGCGGGTGGGCAAGGGCGTCCCCTTCGACGCCCCGCTGGAGCTGATGGCGCACGGGACGCTGCTCGCCTGGCCCATGGCCGCGGTGATCGTCCAGCTGGCACTGACGGCCCTGTGGGGACCGCGCGATCCGGCGCCGGCCATGTCACTGTCCTGGTCCCCGGAGCACTACGCGGCGCAGGCGCCGCCGCGGGCCGACGGCCCGGCACCCGCCGATCCCGCTCCCGCCGACCCCGCGCGTCCCGCGGAGCCGTCCCCGCAGGAGCCCCCGCGCCCCTGATCCCGGCACGCGGCCGGCCGGGGGCGGAGCTGAGGCCGGCCGGTTCCGGGAGCTAAGGCCGGCCGATCGGGGACAGCGTGGCCGTCGTCAGGGCGGCCAGGTCCGAGGGGGCCAGCTCGACCTCCAGGCCCCGGCGGCCCGCCGACACGCAGATCGTGGCGAAGCCCGAGGCCGAGACGTCCAGCACCGTACGGAGCCGCTTGCGCTGGCCCAGCGGCGAGATCCCGCCCCGTACGTAGCCCGTGGTGCGCTCCGCGAGCGCCGGGTCGGCCATCGCCGCGCGCTTGCCGCCCACCGCGGCGGCCAGCGCCTTGAGGTCCAGACTGCCCGAGACCGGGACCACCGCCACCACCAGCGAGCCGTCCACGTCGGCCAGCAGCGTCTTGAACACCTGCGCCGGGGAGACGCCGAGGGCCTGGGCGGCCTCCTCGCCGTAGGACGGGTGCGCCGGGTCGTGCTCGTAGGCGCGGACCGTGAAAGCGGTGCCCGCCGCCGTCAGCGCCGCGATGGCAGGGGTGCCCGCCGGCTTCTTCCTCGCCATCAGTTCGGGCTCGTGGGCGCGCGCGTCAGGTCCACCGCCGGCAGCGACGGGAGGTGGCGGATGACCGCCGTCTCCGCACGCAGCAGTTTGAGCTCCTCCGCGAGGCGGGTCGCGATGTCGGGGGCCTGCAGCAGGCGCTGCTTCGCCGGGATGTCCAGCACCGCGGCCGCCGCGACCAGGTAGGAGACCACCGACGGCTCGTCGGGGAGCTCCATGCCGGTCAGGGACCGCTCGCGGGCTCCCGCCAGCCGCTTCTGGTAGGCGCGGAACGCCCGCAGCACGCCCTCCGCCAGCGCACCCGCGCCCTCACCGGTCTCCTCCGGGAGCTCTTCGAGCTCCGCCGTCAGGAAGGGCCCGGACGCGTCGACCGACAGCAGGCGGACCCGGACCGTACCGGTCGCCATCACCTCGAAGCTGCCGTCCTCGCGCTCCCGGATCGACGCCGCGTCCGCGATGCAGCCCACCCGGTGGAACGCCTGGATGGGATCCGCGCCGAATCCGGCGGCCGGGCCGCGCTCGGGCACGGACGTCTGGTCCGGCAGTCCGGGCGCGGTCGGTGCGACCTCCCTGCCGTCGCGGATCGCGACGACCGCGAAACGGCGCGGTTCGTCCTCGCCCGCCTTCAGCAGCTCGTGCATCATGGCGCGATAACGCTCCTCGAAGATGTTCAGCGGGAGGACGAGTCCCGGGAACAGCACCGAGTTCAGGGGGAAGAGTGGCAGGCGAACGGTGGTCACGAGGCACAGGGTAATGGCCGGGGGCCCGGAGCCGTCACCCCCGCCTCAGCAGGCGGGACGCGCCCGCCGCCACGGTCGTGGCCAGGATCCACCCCAGGATCACCAGCGTCGCCGCGCCCCACTGCCAGCCGCCCTTGAGATCCCACTGGTCCTGCTGGCCCAGGTCGATCACCGGGAGCAGCAGGTCCAGGGCGAACAGCGGGGCGTTCCAGGCCGGGTGCTCCTCGGCCTTGATCGGCGCCGGCGCCGCGTGCAGGGAGAACAGCAGCGCGCCCGCCGCCCACAGCACGGTCATCCACAGGGCCGCCCGCCCCGGCCGGTAGCCGTAGCCCACCGTCCAGTCCTGGAGCCGGGCCCACGCGCGCAGCCCCGGCGGCAGCGTCGCCCGCCTGCGCCGCTGCTTGGCCAGCAGCACCTCCCGGGCGTCCGCGTCCTCCCCCGACGCGCGGAGCACGGCGGCGAGGCGCTCGTACGGCTCGGGGGAGTACTCGGTCGTGGCCGCCTCCAGCCACTCCAGCCGGCGGGCGAAGGGGAAGTGCCCCCGGGGTGCGAGGTTCTCGTAGCCGAACCCCTCCAGGAAGACCCGGCCCGGACCCGGCCAGCTCGTGGAGGTGTCGACGAGCTTGACCACACGCGCCCCCGACACCACCACCCGCCCCAGCTCCGGCCGCTCGCCCACGAACCGCAGCTCCGGGGTGTGGATCCGGCGCAGCGAGACCTCCTGGTCCTCGGCGAGGACGAAGCGGGCGCCGTAGAAGTCGACGGCGTCGCCGAAGCGGCCGTCGTCCAGCCGCAGCCCGCCCCGGCACTCGAAGGGCCGCGCCCGCTGCCCGCGCACGGGCGTCGGACCCAGCCCGTACGGGGGAGTGGAGGAGGAGTCGAAATCGCCCGCCGTGTAGGCCTGCGCGATCGAGGTCAGGTACAGGGTGCGCTCGACGGTGAGCTGCGGCGCGTTCAGCGCGCGCCGCCCGTGGGAGTTGCTCAGCCGCGCCCCGCGCAGGTTCATGGACACGCCGACCTTGGCGCCGCGCAGGCTCACCTCCCCGTACGTCCGCAGCAGCTCGCCCTGGAAGTCCTGCGCGACCGAGAGCCCGTCGGCCGCCACGGCCCGGCCCTTGCCGTCCCGCCGCACCACCGCCTCGCTGATCAGCAGGTCGGTGCCGATCTGCGCGTCGGTCAGCCGGATCCCGCGCGCCACCCGGCAGCGCGGCAGGTGCAGATCGCCCTCGGTGTGCAGGCGCGCCGCGTCCAGCCGCGGGATCGCGCAGTTGACCAGCCGCAGCGTGCCGAAACGCGTCTCGGAGAGCTGGATCTCGCCGTCGAAGCGGCAGGACTGGAGTTCCACGTACGGGTCGACCGTGCCCCCGGACAGGTCGAGCCGGCCGGTGATCCGCACCCCGCGCAGCTTCAGCGAGGCCACCCGGCCCGGCACCGGCCCCGGTCCGTGGAGCAGCAGCAGCGCCACCACCCCCGCGCGGACGCTGCGCTCGGGACCCCAGACCGTATCGGCGTGCGGATCGTCGCGGTCGGCCACGCCGGTGCTCAGATCGCAGACGCTGCCCGTGCGGTACGCGCTCCACATCCGCTGTTCGGGACCGGTGAGATCGGGCGGTTCCGCGTCCTGACGTACTTCGGCCATGGCGGCCCCCCTCCGCTGTCGCGGCGGACGTCACCGCGATCCCCCGAACGCTAGAGGGCGGCCGGGACATCCGTGAACGTCCGCGGCGTGTATCAGCCAGTGATACGGGCGAACGGTGGCGGGAGGCGGTCTGAGAGAATTGGGAGGTGATCTCTCGTATCGACCTGCGCGGCGACACCCTCCCCGAGGGTGGCGCCCTGCGCGATCTGCTGCCCCGTGCCGAGTTCGACGTAGAAGCCGCCCTGGAGAAGGTGCGGCCCATCTGCGAGGACGTCCATCATCGTGGGACGGCGGCGCTGATCGATTACGCGCAGAAGTTCGACGGAGTCACCCTCGCCCAGGTCAGGGTGCCCGTCGAGGCGATCGACGCCGCTCTCGAAGAGCTCGACCCGGCCGTCCGCGCCGCCCTCGAGGAGTCGATCCGCCGCGCCCGGGTCGTGCACCGGGCCCAGCGCCGCACCGAGCACACCACTCAGGTGGTTCCCGGCGGCACGGTGACCGAAAAGTGGGTTCCGGTGGAGCGGGTGGGGCTGTACGCCCCGGGCGGCCGCTCGGTGTACCCGTCCTCCGTCGTCATGAACGTCGTGCCGGCCCAGGAGGCGGGCGTCGAGTCGATCGCGCTCGCGTCCCCGCCGCAGGCCGAGTTCGGCGGTCTGCCGCACCCCACGATCCTCGCCGCGTGCGCGCTGCTCGGCGTGTACGAGGTGTACGCCGCCGGCGGCGCCCAGGCCGTCGCGATGTTCGCGTACGGGACCACGGGCCCGGACGGGTGCCCCCCGGCGAACATGGTGACCGGCCCCGGCAACATCTGGGTCGCCGCCGCCAAGCGCTACTTCACCGGGAAGATCGGCATCGACACGGAGGCCGGCCCGACCGAGATCGCCGTCCTCGCCGACTACACCGCCGACCCCGTGCACGTCGCCGCCGACCTGATCAGCCAGGCCGAGCACGACCCGCTGGCCGCCGCCGTCCTGGTGACGGACAGCGCGGAGCTCGCGGCCGCCGTGGAGAAGGAGCTGGAGCCGCAGGTCGCGGCCACCAAGCACGTGGAGGACCGGATCAAGCCCGCGCTGGCCGGCCGCCAGTCCGCGATCGTGCTGGTCGACAGCCTCGAGGACGGCCTCAAGGTCGTCGACGCGTACGGCGCCGAGCACCTGGAGGTCCAGACGGCCGACGCGGCCGCCTGGGCCGCCCGCGTGCGCAACGCCGGCGCGGTCTTCGTCGGCCCGTGGTCCCCGGTCTCGCTCGGCGACTACTGCGCCGGGTCGAACCACGTGCTGCCCACCGGCGGCTGCGCCTGCCACTCCTCCGGCCTGTCCGTGCAGTCCTTCCTGCGCGGCATCCACATCGTCGACTACACGCGGGACGCCCTCGCCGAGGTCACCCACCACGTGGTGACGCTGGCCGAGGCGGAGGACCTGCCCGCACACGGCGCGGCCCTCAAGGCCCGTTTCGGCTGGAAGGTGCCGCAGGCATGAGCGACGACACCGCCGGCGTGGACGGCCCCGGCGCCGACGGCGGCGCGGGCACCCGGGACACCGCCGCCCTCGGCATCGACGACCTCCCCATCCGGGACGAACTGCGCGGGAAGACCCCCTACGGCGCCCCGCAGCTCGACGTGCCCGTCCAGCTGAACACCAACGAGAACCCGTACGGCCTCCCCGAGGAACTCGTCGCCCGCATCGCCGAGCGCGTCGCCGAGGCCGCCCGGACCCTCAACCGCTACCCCGACCGGGACGCGGTCGAGCTGCGCACCGAGCTGGCCGCCTACCTCACCCGCACCGGCAAGCACGCCGTCGCGCGGGAGAACGTATGGGCCGCCAACGGCTCCAACGAGGTCCTCCAGCAGCTGCTGCAGACCTTCGGCGGGCCCGGCCGCACCGCGATCGGCTTCGAGCCCTCGTACTCGATGCACGCGCTGATCGCGCGCGGCACCGGAACGGACTGGGTCTCCGGCCCGCGCCGGGCGGACTTCACCATCGACGTCCAGGCCGCCGAGCAGGCGATCGCCGCCCTCGCGCCCCACGTCGTCTTCATCACCTCGCCCAACAACCCCACGGGTACCGCGGTCGAGGCGGAGACGGTCCTGGCGCTCTACGAGGCCGCGCAGGAGGCCCGGCCCAGCCTGGTCGTCGTCGACGAGGCCTACGTGGAGTTCAGCCACCGGGACTCGCTGCTGCCGCTGATCGAGGGCCGCCCGAACCTGGTGGTCTCCCGGACCATGTCCAAGGCCTTCGGGGCGGCCGGCTTGCGCCTGGGCTACCTGGCCGCGCACCCGGCCGTGGTCGACGCCGTGCAGCTCGTACGGCTTCCGTACCACCTGTCGGCCGTCACCCAGGCGACCGCGCTGGCCGCCCTGGAGCACACGGACACCCTGCTCGGCTACGTCGAGCAGCTCAAGGCCGAGCGGGACCGCCTGGTCACCGAGCTGCGCGGGATCGGCTTCGAGGTCACCGAGTCCGACGCGAACTTCGTCCAGTTCGGCCGGTTCGAGGACTCCCACACCGCCTGGCAGAAGATCCTCGACCGGGGCGTCCTGGTCCGGGACAACGGCGTACCGGGCTGGCTGCGGGTCTCCGCGGGCACCCCGGCCGAGAACGACGCGTTCCTGGAAGCGGTTCGCGCACTGAAGAAGGAGCAGCACGCATGAGCCGCATCGGACGGGTCGAACGGACCACGAAGGAGACGTCGGTCCTCGTCGAGATAAACCTCGACGGCACCGGCAAGGTCGACGTCTCGACGGGCGTGGGCTTCTACGACCACATGCTCGACCAGCTCGGCCGCCACGGCCTCTTCGACCTCACGGTCAAGACCGAGGGCGACCTGCACATCGACAGCCACCACACCATCGAGGACTCCGCCCTCGCGCTCGGCGCCGCCTTCCGGCAGGCCCTCGGCGACAAGGTCGGCATCTACCGCTTCGGCAACTGCACCGTGCCGCTCGACGAGTCCCTCGCCCAGGTGACCGTCGACCTGTCCGGCCGCCCGTACCTCGTGCACACCGAGCCCGAGAACATGGCGCCGATGATCGGCTCGTACGACACGACGATGACCCGGCACATCTTCGAGTCCTTCGTCGCGCAGGCCCAGATCGCGCTGCACGTCCACGTGCCCTACGGACGCAACGCCCACCACATCGTGGAGTGCCAGTTCAAGGCACTGGCCCGGGCCCTGCGCTACGCCGCCGAGTTCGACCCCCGCGCCGCCGGCATCCTGCCCTCCACGAAGGGTGCCCTCTAGCGTGAACGGGCTCAACACGATCCTGATCGTCCTCGGCCTCTTCCTGGCCGGCGGCGTCTACTCCTTCCAGAAGCAGAAGATGCCCCTCTCGGTCGTCATCCTGCTCGCCATCGGCTCCGTGATGTGCCTCGCCGCCGGAGTCCTGCGGATCCAGGGGATTTGGGAATGAGCGCAGTCAGCCCCACCAAGAAGGTCGTGGTCTTCGACTACGGCTTCGGCAACGTCCGCTCCGCCGAGCGCGCCCTCGCGCGCGCCGGCGCGGACGTGGAGATCACCCGCGACTACGACAAGGCCATGGACGCCGACGGACTGCTCGTCCCCGGCGTCGGCGCCTTCTCCGCCTGCATGCAGGGCCTCAAGGACGCGCGCGGCGACTGGATCATCGGCCGCCGCCTCTCCGGCGGACGCCCCGTCATGGGCATCTGCGTCGGCATGCAGATCCTCTTCGAACGCGGCATCGAGCACGGCGTGGAGACCTCGGGCCTCGACGAGTGGCCCGGCACGGTCGGCCCGCTCAAGGCCCCGGTCGTCCCCCACATGGGCTGGAACACCGTGGAGGCCCCCGCCGACAGCCAGGCCTTCGCCGGCCTGGACGACGAGGCCCGCTTCTACTTCGTGCACTCCTACGCGGCCCACGACTGGTCCCTGGAAGTCACCAACCCGCTGATCAAGGCCCCCAAGGTCACCTGGGCCACGCACGGCGAGCGGTTCGTCGCGGCGGTGGAGAACGGGGCCCTGTGGGCCACCCAGTTCCACCCCGAGAAGTCCGGGGACGCCGGCGCCCAGCTCCTCACCAACTGGATCGAGACCCTCTGATGACCTTGCCCGCAGCGAAGCTGGAACTCCTCCCCGCGGTCGACGTCCGCGACGGTCAGGCCGTCCGCCTCGTACACGGCGTGTCCGGCAGCGAGACCTCCTACGGCTCCCCGCTCGAGGCGGCCCTCGCCTGGCAGTCCTCGGGCGCCGAATGGCTGCACCTGGTCGACCTGGACGCCGCCTTCGGCACCGGTGACAACCGCGCGCTCGTCGCCGAGATCACCGGCGCCATGGACATCAAGGTCGAGCTGTCCGGCGGCATCCGCGACGACGCCTCGCTCGCCGCGGCCCTCGCCACCGGCTGCACCCGCGTCAACCTCGGCACCGCCGCGCTGGAGACCCCCGAGTGGGCCGCCAGGGCCATCGCCGAGCACGGCGACCGGATCGCGGTCGGCCTCGACGTGCGCGGCACCACCCTCAAGGGCCGCGGCTGGACCAGCGAGGGCGGGGACCTCTACGAGACCCTCGCGCGGCTGGACTCCGAAGGCTGCGCGCGGTACGTCGTCACCGACATCGGCAAGGACGGCACCCTCACCGGCCCCAACCTGGAGCTGCTGAAGAACGTCTGCGCCGCCACCGACCGGCCCGTCGTCGCCTCCGGCGGCATCTCCTCCCTCGACGACCTGCGCGCACTGGCCGCCCTGGTCGGGGACGGGGTCGAGGGCGCGATCGTGGGCAAGGCCCTGTACGCCAAGGCGTTCACGCTCGAAGAAGCCCTGAAGGTGGTCTCCGCATGAGCTCCGACATCCGACGCATCTCCTCCGGCGGCCCCTACGAGGACGTCATCGGCTACTCCCGGGCGGTGCAGCTCCCCACCGGCCTGGTCCTGGTCTCCGGCTGCACCGGGGCCGACGCGGGCGGCCCGTACGACCAGACGGTCAAGGCCTTCGGCGTGGCCTTCGAGGCCCTGGAGCAGGCCGGGCTCGGTCCCGAGCACGTGGTCCGCACCCGGCTGTACCTCACGCACGCCCGGGACGTGGAGGAGGTCGGCCGCGCCCACAAGGAGCTGTTCGACGCGATCCGCCCCGCCGCGACGATGATCATCGTCAACGGGTTCGTCGAGCCCAGCATGGTCGTCGAGGTGGAGGTCGAGGCCTTCGGGCCGGTCGACCGGGCCGCTCCGGCCGAAGGAGCGTCCGCATGACCCTGGCCGTACGCGTGATCCCCTGCCTGGACGTCGACAACGGCCGGGTCGTCAAGGGAGTCAACTTCCAGAACCTGCGCGACGCGGGCGACCCGGTCGAGATGGCCAAGCTCTACGACGCCGAAGGCGCGGACGAGCTGACCTTCCTCGACATCACCGCGTCCTCGGGCAACCGCGAGACCACCTACGACGTGGTGCGCCGTACCGCCGAGCAGGTCTTCATCCCGCTGACCGTGGGCGGCGGCGTGCGCACCGCCGACGACGTGGACAAGCTGCTGCGGGCCGGCGCCGACAAGGTCGGCGTGAACACCGCCGCCATCGAGCGGCCCGAGCTCATCCGGGAGATCGCGGAGCGCTTCGGCCGCCAGGTGCTCGTGCTGTCCGTGGACGCCCGCCGCACCGCGTCCGGCTCCTTCGAGGTGACCACCCACGGCGGCCGGCGCAGCGCCGGCGTCGACGCCGTCGAGTGGGCGCACCGGGCGGCCGAACTGGGAGCCGGGGAGATCCTGTTGAACTCGATGGACGCCGACGGCACCAAGGACGGGTACGACACGGAGATGATCGCGGCGGTGCGCAGGCACGTCACGGTCCCCGTGATCGCGTCGGGCGGCGCGGGCGAGCTCGCGCACTTCCCGCCGGCGATCGCGGCGGGCGCCGACGCGGTCCTCGCGGCATCGGTGTTCCACTTCGGCGACCTGCGCATCGGGCAGGTCAAGGAAGCACTGCGGGAGGCGGGCCACCCGGTCCGCTGAGGCCGGCCGCCGGCCCCCGGCCTCGGGCCGGTGGCCGTACGCCGAGATGCGCCCGGGGGGGCCAGTTGAGCCGGAACGTCTGGCGGGACGCCAATGTCCTGCGCTGGCTGGCCGCCTACGGGGCGTCGCTCGTCGGGGACGGGATCTACTTCCTCTCCCTCGGCTGGACGGCGGCCCGGACGGCCGGGCCGGCGGAGGTCGGCGTGGTGATGGCCGTGGGCGCGGTGCCGCGGGCGCTGCTCATGCTGGGCGGCGGGGTCGTGGCCGACCGCTTCGGCCCGCGGCTGGTCGTCATCTCCTCGGACGCGGTGCGCTGCGCGGTCGTCCTCGCGCTGGCCCTGCTGGTGGCGCTCACCTCCCCGGGCCTCTGGGTGCTGGTCCTCGTGGCGCTCGTCTTCGGTGTCGTGGACGCCCTGTTCCTGCCGGCCGTCGGCGCCCTGCCGCCGCGGATCGCGGGGCCGGGGCAACTGGTCCGGGTCCAGGGACTGCGCAGCCTGGCCGAACGCGTGGGCCACACCGCCGGGCCCCCGGTGGCGGGCCTCGCGATGGGCCTCGGCGGCCCGGCGGCGGCCTTCGGGGTGGCGTCGGCGCTGTTCGGGCTCTCGCTGGCGCTGCTGGTGGCGGTACGGATCTCACCCCCGGCGGGGGCGGCCGCGGCAGGGGCCGCCGACGCCGGTGCGGGCGGTGCGGGCGGTGCGAGGGGTGGGGGCGCCGGCGCCGGTGCGGCCGCCGAGAGTCCGTGGCGCCAGCTCCGGTCGGGGCTCGGGTACGTCCGCCGGCACGGGCTGATAGGCCCGCTGGTCCTGACCGGGGCGCTCAGCCAGATCGGCACCTCCGCCCCGCTGACGCTCGGACTGATCCTGGTCTGCGAGGAGCGCGGCTGGGGGCCGGGCGGGGTCGGCTGGATCATCGGCGCCATGGGACTGGGTGCGGCGTCGAGTGCGCTGGTGCTCACCCTCGTCCCCCGCTTCCCCCGGGCCGGAGCCGTCCAGAACCTCACCCTGATCGCCGGCTCGGCCGGCATCGGCGGCCTGGCCCTGGCCCCGAGCCTGGCCGTGGCGGTCGCGCTGGCCGTGCTGACGGGTCTGGTCTGCGGGATCTGCGGAGGCCTGGCGATCGCCTTGATCCAGACGGCCACGGACCCCTCGTACCTGGGGCGGGTCAGCTCCGTGACGGCCTTCACGGCCGTGGGCCTGGCGCCGCTCGCGTACCCGGTCTTCGGCTTCGCGGCGGATCTGTGGGGGGTCACGCCGGTGTTCCTCGCGGGCGCGGCGGTGAGCATGGCCGGCGCGGTCATCGGCACGTCCGCGCCGGCCGTCCGCCGCGCCGAGCTCGCGCTCGGCTGAGGCCGGCCTCAGATCCCCAGCCGGGCCGACGTGAGCTGCGCGACGGCTTCCTTCGGGCCGTCCAGTTCCACCGCGGCGGCGTCCTGGCGGCCGAAGCAGAACAGGGTCAGCTCGCCCGGCTCGCCGGTGACCGTCACCACCGGCGCGCCCTTGTGGGCGACCGCCGTCTGGCCGTTCGGGCGGCGCAGCACCAGCCCCACGGGGGAGCGGCGGCCGGTCAGGCGCGCGAGCTTCTCCAGACGGGACCACAGGGAGTCGGAGAAGACCGGGTCCAGCGTCCGCGGGGACCAGTCCGGCTGGGCGCGCCGGACGTCCTCCGAGTGGACGTAGAACTCCACCGCGTTCGCCACCTCGTCGAGCTGCTTCAGCGCGTACGGCGACAACTTCGGCGGCCCGGTGCGGATGAGCTGGATGAGCTCCTCGTACGGCTTGGCCGCGTACTCCTCCATCGCCTTGTCCAGGCGGGCCTTCAGGACGTTCAGCAGCAGCCCGCCGGCCGCGTCCGGGCGGCGCTCCCGGACCACCACGTGGGCGGCGAGCTCCCGCGCGCGCCAGCCCGCGCACAGGGTCGGCGCCTCGGGGCCGGCCGCCTCCAACAGGTCGGCAAGGAGCAGTCGTTCACGCTTCGCATGGGTAGACATGCCTGCCAGCCTACGGCCGGAACCCGTACTGCGGCCGCCCATCAGGCGGACAGGGCTCCGTGATCACCGCCCCGGCCCGGCACAATGGCGTCCATGAGTACGTCCTCTCTCGATCCCGCCGTCGCCGCCCGCCTCAAGCGCTCCCCGGACGGTCTGGTCCCGGCCATCGCCCAGCAGTACGACACCGGCGAGGTGCTCATGCTCGGCTGGATGGACGACGAGGCCCTGCACCGCACCCTGACCACCGGCCGCTGCACGTACTGGTCGCGCAGCCGCCGGGAGTACTGGGTGAAGGGCGATACCTCCGGCCACTTCCAGCACGTGAGGTCCGTGGCCCTGGACTGCGACGCCGACACCCTCCTCGTCCGGGTGGACCAGGTCGGCGCGGCCTGCCACACCGGCGCCCGGACGTGTTTCGATGCCGATGTCCTGCTCAGCGACGCCGACTAGCTAGGTAGTTTCACGCAATGGATCTTGAGACGTTCCGCAAGCTCGCCGCAGACCGCCGCGTCGTCCCCGTCAGCCGCAAGCTGCTGGCCGACGGAGACACCCCCGTGGGCCTCTACCGGAAGCTGGCCGCCGAACGCCCCGGCACCTTCCTCCTGGAGTCCGCCGAGAACGGCCGCTCCTGGTCGCGCTACTCCTTCGTGGGCGTGCGCTCCGACGCGACCCTGACCGTCCGCGACGGCCAGGCCCACTGGATCGGCACCCCGCCCGTCGGCGTCCCCACCTCGGGCGACCCCCTCGAGGCCCTGCGCCTGACCATCGAGGCCCTGCACACCCCCCGCGACCTCACCTCCGGCATGCCCCCCTTCACCGGCGGCATGGTCGGCTACCTCGGCTACGACATCGTGCGCCGCCTGGAGCGCATCGGCGAGCACACCGCCGACGACCTGCGGCTGCCCGAGCTGACCATGCTGCTCACCTCCGACCTGGCCGTCATGGACCACTGGGACGGCACGGTCCAGCTCATCGCCAACGCCATCAACCACAACGACCTCGACACCGGCGTGGACGAGGCCTACGCCGACGCGGTCGCCCGGCTCGACGCCATGGAGGCCGACCTCGCCCGGCCCGCGCCGTACGTCCCGGCCCCGCTGCCCGACGCCGAGCTGCCGCGGTACTCGGCCCTGTGGGGCGGCGAGAAGTACCAGGCCGCCGTCGAGGACGTCAAGGAGCGGATCCGGGCCGGCGAGGCCTTCCAGGTGGTGCCCTCGCAACGGTTCGAGACCCCCTGCCGGGCCTCCGCGCTCGACGTCTACCGCGTGCTGCGGGCCACCAACCCGTCCCCGTACATGTACCTCTTCCGCTTCGAGAACGGCTTCGACGTGGTCGGCTCCAGCCCCGAGGCGCTGGTCAAGGTCGAGGACGGCCGGGCCATGGTCCACCCCATCGCCGGCACCCGGCACCGCGGCGCCACCCCGCAGCAGGACCAGGAGCTCGCCGAGGAACTGCTGGCGGACCCCAAGGAGCGCGCCGAGCACCTCATGCTCGTCGACCTGGGCCGCAACGACCTGGGCCGGGTCTGCGCGCCCGGCTCCGTCGAGGTGGTCGAGTTCATGAAGATCGAGCGGTACTCGCACGTGATGCACATCGTCTCGACCGTTACGGGCCGCGTCGCCGAGGGCAAGAGCGCCTTCGACGTCCTCACCGCCTGCTTCCCGGCCGGCACCCTGTCCGGTGCGCCCAAGCCGCGCGCCATGCAGATCATCGAGGAACTGGAGCCCACCCGCCGCGGCCTCTACGGGGGCTGCGTCGGCTACCTCGACTTCGCCGGGGACTCCGACACCGCCATCGCCATCCGCACCGCGCTGCTGCGCGACGGCACGGCGTACGTCCAGGCGGGCGCCGGAGTCGTCGCGGACTCGGTGCCCGAGCTGGAGGACGCGGAGTGCCGCAACAAGGCCGCCGCGGTGCTGCGCGCGGTCGCGGCGGCGAACCGCCTCCACGACGCCTGAGCGGGTAGGGGATAGTGGGGTGCGTGAGTGTCGTACCCCCGCCCCGAACCGATGACGCCGCCGCCTCCGGGCCCGATCCCGCAGCCGGGAGGGACCAGGCGGGCGGCCGCCGCAGCGTGGCCGCCGCCCTGCTGCTCGGCGCCCTGGGCGCCACCGTCGTCCTGCTCGCCTCCGGCCGCGTCTGGGCCCGGGGCACCGCCGCCATCGGCGGCGGCTCCCTGCCGCTGAGCGCCGACGGGCGGGCGGTCACCGGCGTGCCCGCCGCCCTGGCCATCGTCGGCCTCGCCGCGCTGGTCGCCGTCTTCGCCGTACGCGGCAGGGGCCGACTGCTGGTCTCGGCGCTGCTGGCGCTGAGCGGCCTGGGCGCGGCCCTGGCGGCCCTGGCGTACGCCGACGGCCGCGAGGCCCTGGACGCGGCCGCCGCCCGTACGACGGCGGACACGGCCGCGCGGGTGGCCGGACTGACCCATACGGCGTGGCCCTACGTGACGGCCGGCGGCGCGGCGCTGATCCTGACGGCAGGAGTGCTCGCCCTGTGGTGCGGGCACGCCTGGCCGGCGATGGGCGGCCGCTACGAGCGCGACGGCGGCCGGGCCGGCTCACCGTCCCGCAGGGCGGCCGTGGTGGACCCGGACCGGCCGGAGGACCTGTGGAAGGCTCTGGACCGGGGCGAGGATCCGACCGGGACCCCGTGACGTCCGCCGCCTCCCGGTACGGGACAATGACCATCGAGCGTTCGGCACAGCACGTGCGACAGAGCAACCCAGGACAACGAGGAGCAACTCATGGCGGGCACTAGCCACGGACACACCCCGGCCGCCTGGACCGGTGTCATCATCGCCTTCATCGGTTTCTGCATCTCCGGTGCCTTCATGGTGCTGGCGAACCCCTTGGGCTTCTGGGCCGGCCTCGTCGTCGTCGCGCTCGGCGGTGTCGTGGGTCTGGCGATGAAGGCGGCGGGCATGGGCGCGCCGAAGGCCGCGCACACCGACCTCTCCGAGGTCATCGCCGCCAACCGCATCGCCGCCAAGGTCTGAGCGGGACGCGGGTTCGAAAGGCGCGGCCCCGTCGGGCTGCGCCTTTTGTCATGAGCGGAGAGAATCACCGGGTGGACGCCTCTCGCACTCCCGAACGCGCGCCGTCGTCGCCGCCGGAGCCGGCCACGCCGACGGCGCCGTCCGCGTGGCCCCCGGCCTCGCCGTCCGCGGGGCCGCCCGGCCCGGTCTCCCGGGGCCGGCGTCTGGCCTCCCCGGTGCTCACGCTGGCCGCGGCCGCGGCTGCCCTCGCGTACGTGGGCGCCGTGGACCCCAACGAACCCGGCCACTATCCGCTCTGCCCGCTGTTCCGGCTGACCGGGGTGCTCTGCCCCGGCTGCGGCGGCCTGCGCAGCGCGCACGCGTTCGCCCACGGCGATCTCACGGCGGCTCTCGGGGCGAATGCCCTCGCGGTCGTCGGCTATTTCGTCTTCGCGGGCTTCATGGTCCTGTGGCTGGTCCGCGCCTGGCGCGGCGGACGGGCCCCGAGGTTCGTGATGAGGCCGCTGTACTGGTGGCTGACCGGGGCCGTGGCCCTCGTCTTCTCGGTCGCCCGCAACCTGCCCGCGGGATCGTTCCTGGCCCCCTGACCTGCAGCTGAAGGTCAGATTCCAGATGTCCACTTGATGGGACGCCCTCCGCTCCGTGCGGAGGGCGAGGCGTCCTGCGGATACCATTTGAAGTGCTGACCTTGCAGTTGAACGTGTCTGCAAGGCGGCCGACCGTCATCGACCCGGAAGGGGGCCGCTCGCGTGAGTGTGCTCGACGAGATCATCGAAGGGGTCCGCGAAGACCTTGCCGAACGGCAGGCGCGCGTCAGCCTCGACGAGCTCAAGGAGCGTGCCGCCAAGGCGCCCCAGGCCAAAGACGGCGTCGCCGCCCTGCGCGGTGACAGCGTCAAGGTGATCTGCGAGGTCAAGCGCTCCAGCCCCTCCAAGGGCGCGCTGGCCGCCATCGCCGATCCGGCCGGGCTCGCCGCCGACTACGAAGCGGGTGGTGCGGCGGTCATTTCCGTCCTCACCGAACAGCGTCGTTTCGGCGGTTCGCTGGCCGACCTGGAGGCCGTCCGCGCCCGCGTGGACATCCCGATCCTGCGCAAGGACTTCATCGTCACGGCGTACCAGCTGTGGGAGGCCCGCGCCTACGGCGCCGACCTCGTGCTGCTGATCGTCGCGGCCCTGGAGCAGGAGGCCCTCGTCTCCCTCATCGAGCGGGCCGAGTCCATCGGACTCACCCCGCTCGTCGAGGTCCACGACGAGGAGGAGATCGAACGTGCGGTCGCCGCCGGCGCCAAGATCATCGGCGTCAACGCGCGCAACCTGAAGGACCTCAAGGTCGACCGCTCCACTTTCGAGCGGATCGTCGGCGAGATCCCGGCCCACATCGTCAAGGTCGCCGAGTCCGGCATCCGTGGGCCGCACGACCTGATCGCCTACGCCAACGAGGGCGCCGACGCCGTCCTCGTCGGGGAGTCCCTGGTGACCGGCCGCGACCCGAAGGCGGCCGTGGCCGACCTCGTCGCCGCCGGCGCCCACCCCGCCCTGCGCCACGGGCGGAGCTGACCCGTCCCCATGGCCCACGACCGCCCCTCCGCCCGCACCCGGCCCGGCTCGCGCCTGGCCGGCGTGCCGACGGCGCACGCCCCCCTGGCGCGCGGCTGCCGCCCCCGCGGCTGCCGCGCCCCGGCCCGGCGCGTGCACGGGCGGCGGGTCCGGTACGTGATCGGCTCCGAGCCCGGTCAGGTCAACGGCATGCGATGGCGACCCGGGACAGCGCCGTAACGAGGCCGCCCGGGACGGCGTACGCACACGACGTACGCCGAGCCCGGAGGTGTCCCCGTACGGTCCGCCGCCCGAGCCGCCGGCTCCGGGCGCGGGCCGCCCCGAACCGTACGCCCACGCCCCAGCGGGGTGCGGGCGCCACGGGCGGGCGGCGCAATACGGTGAAGACATCCGCGTCGCATCCGTAGGAGTACCTGGGCATGTCCAGCGCCACCCACTTCTTCATCCCGGACCCCGAGGGTCACATCCCGAACGCCGAGGGCTACTTCGGCGACTTCGGCGGCAAGTTCATCCCGGAGGCGCTCGTCGCCGCCGTGGACGAGGTCGCCGTCGAGTACCAGAAGGCCAAGGGCGACCCGGCCTTCGCGGCCGAGCTCGACGACCTGATGGTCAACTACACGGGTCGCCCCAGCTCCCTCACCGAGGTGCCCCGCTTCGCCGAGCACGCCGGCGGCACGCGGATCTTCCTCAAGCGCGAGGACCTGAACCACACCGGCTCGCACAAGATCAACAACGTGCTGGGCCAGGCGCTGCTCACCAAGCGCATGGGCAAGACCCGCGTCATCGCCGAGACCGGCGCCGGCCAGCACGGCGTGGCCACCGCCACCGCCTGCGCGCTCTTCGGCCTCGAGTGCACCATCTACATGGGCGAGATCGACACCCAGCGCCAGGCCCTCAACGTGGCCCGCATGCGCATGCTGGGCGCCGAGGTCATCGCGGTGAAGTCGGGCTCGCGCACCCTCAAGGACGCCATCAACGAGGCATTCCGCGACTGGGTCGCCAACGTCGACCGCACCCACTACCTCTTCGGCACGGTCGCCGGCCCGCACCCCTTCCCGGCCATGGTCCGCGACTTCCACCGGGTCATCGGCGTCGAGGCCCGCCGCCAGATCCTGGAGCGCACGGGCCGCCTGCCCGACGCCGCCCTGGCCTGCGTCGGCGGCGGCTCCAACGCCATCGGCCTGTTCCACGCCTTCATCCCGGACGCCGGCGTCCGCCTGGTCGGCTTCGAGCCCGCTGGGCACGGCGTGGAGAGCGGCGAGCACGCGGCCACCCTGACCGCGGGCGAGCCCGGCATCCTGCACGGCTCCCGCTCCTACGTCCTGCAGGACGAGGAGGGCCAGATCACCGAGCCCTACTCGATCTCGGCCGGTCTGGACTACCCGGGCATCGGCCCGGAGCACTCGTACCTCAAGGACGCGGGCCGCGCCGAGTACCGGGCGGTCACCGACGACCAGGCGATGCAGGCGCTGCGGCTGCTCTCGCGCACCGAGGGCATCATCCCGGCGATCGAGTCCGCGCACGCCCTCGCGGGCGCGCTGGACCTCGGCAAGGAGCTGGGCAAGGACGGCCTCCTCGTCGTCAACCTGTCCGGCCGCGGCGACAAGGACATGGACACCGCCGCACGCTACTTCGACCTGTACGACTCCGAGGGGGAGACCAAGTGAGCGGCACCATCGAACTCCTCTCGGCCACGCTCGCCAAGGCGAAGTCCGAGGACCGCGCGGCGCTCGTCGCCTACCTCCCGGCGGGCTTCCCGACCGTGGACGGGGCCATCGAGGCCGTCAAGGCCGTCATCGCGGGCGGCGCGGACGTCGTCGAGATCGGCCTCCCGCACAGCGACCCCGTCCTGGACGGCGCCATCATCCAGACCGCCGACGACATCGCACTGCGCGGTGGGGTCAAGATCGCCGACACGCTGCGGACCGTCCGCGAGGCGTACGAGGCGACCGGCGCCCCGATCCTCGTCATGACGTACTGGAACCCCATCGACCGCTACGGCGTCGAGCGGTTCACCGCCGAGCTCGCCGCGGCCGGCGGCGCGGGCTGCATCCTGCCCGACCTGCCGGTCCAGGAGTCCGCGCTGTGGCGGGAACACGCGGCCGAGCACGGTCTCGCGACCGTCTTCGTCGTGGCACCCAGCAGCAAGGACGAGCGCCTGGCCACCATCACGGCGGCCGGTTCCGGCTTCGTCTACGCCGCTTCGCTCATGGGCGTCACCGGCACCCGCGAATCGGTCGGCAACCAGGCTGCCGACCTGGTCCGCCGCACCCGCGCCACCAGCGACCTCCCGGTCTGCGTCGGCCTCGGCGTCTCCAACGCCGCCCAGGCCAAGGAGGTCGCGGGCTTCGCCGACGGCGTGATCGTCGGCTCGGCCTTCGTGAAGCTGCTGCTGGACGCGCCGGACCAGGCGGCCGGCCTGGCCGCCGTCAAGGCGCTCGCGGGCGAGCTCGCCGAAGGCGTGCGCAGGAGCTGACGGGCGCGTTCGATCGAGGATGCGGACCCCTGAGCGGGTTCTGTAGCCCGATCGGGTGGAAGTAGGGGCGGGGAGGCACGAGAGTGCCTCCCCGCTTCGTTTGGCGGAACGTGAGCGACATGAACGACGGTGCGAACCGCGATGCGACGAAACGATCGGCCCGCGAGCGACTCCAAGCGGAGCGCGAGCGGCAGAAGGCAAAGGACAAGCGCCGGCGGACCCTCGTCGTGGCGGCCGCGGTGGTGGGCGTACTCGGCCTGGCGGCCGTCGTCGGCCTGATCGCCGCGAACACCGGCAAGGGGGGCTCCTCCGCCAAGGGCGGCCCCCTGGTCGCCCCGTCGGGGGCCACCGGCAAGGACGCCCTCGTCATCCAGACCGGCAAGGACGAGGCGCCCTCCACGCTGACCGTGTGGGAGGACTTCCGCTGCCCGGCCTGCAAGGCCTTCGAGACGAACTACCGGGACACCGTCCGCGACCTGGAGGCCAAGGGCCTGCTCAAGGTCGAGTACCACCTGGCCACCCTCATCGACGGGAACATGCGCGGCAGCGGCTCCCTCAGGAGCGCCAACGCGGCGGCCTGCGCGCAGGACGCGGGGAAGTTCGCCGCCTACCACGACCTGCTCTTCCAGAACCAGCCGGAGGAGACGGACGACGCCTACGGCAAGAACGCGAAGCTGCTGGAACTGGCGGGGAAGGTGGAGGGGCTGGACACCCCGGAGTTCCGCAAGTGCGTCGAGGACGGCACGCACGACAACTGGGTGAAGAAGTCCCAGGACGCCTTCCGCGCGGGCAAGTTCCGCGGCACCCCGACGGTGCTCCTCGACGGCAAGGACATCTTCGCGGACCAGGCCAATCCGCTGACCCCGCAGAAACTCAAGGAGAAGGTGGAGGCGGCGGCGGCCGCCAAGGGCGGAGCGGGCGGCGGCGGGAAGGCGTCCGGCGCGCCGGAGTCCTCGGAGCCCTCCTCCCCGGCGTCGGCCTCGGCGTCCGCCGCGCGGTCCGGGTCGCCGTCGGCGGGCCGGTCGGCGACGCCGTCCCGGCCGGCTTCCGCAGTGCGGCCCTCCGCCTCCGGTCAGGCCTCCGCGGACCACTCCGGGATGCCCATGAACCACTGAGGGCCGTCTCGATTCGGCAGCAGCTTGCCGGGCGGGTTGCGGTCCGCACCGTCCGGCAGGGTAGCGTCGGGTCTTGCCATGAACCTTGCCTTCATTCCCAGTCCGTCGACGGGCGTGCTCCATCTCGGACCGGTCCCGCTGCGCGGCTACGCGTTCTGCATCATCATCGGCGTCTTCGTCGCCGTCTGGCTCGGCAACAAGCGCTGGGTCGCCCGCGGCGGAAAGCCGGGGACGGTCGCGGACATCGCCGTGTGGGCCGTGCCGTTCGGCCTGGTCGGCGGTCGCCTCTACCACGTCGTCACCGACTACCAGCTCTACTTCGGCGAGGGCCGGGACTGGGTCGACGCCTTCAAGATCTGGCAGGGCGGCCTCGGCATCTGGGGCGCGATCGCCCTCGGTGCGGTCGGTGCCTGGATCGGCTGCCGGCTGCGCGGCATCCCGCTGCCGGCCTGGGCGGACGCCCTGGCCCCCGGGATCGCGCTGGCCCAGGCCTGTGGGCGCTGGGGCAACTGGTTCAACCAGGAGCTGTACGGCCGCGCCACCGACCTGCCGTGGGCGGTGGAGATCACCGACGGCCCGAACCGCGTCGCCGGGACCTACCACCCGACCTTCCTCTACGAGTCGCTCTGGTGCGTCGGGGTCGCCCTGCTGGTGATCTGGGCCGACCGCCGCTTCACGCTCGGCCACGGGCGGGCCTTCGCGCTGTACGTGGCCGCGTACTGCGTCGGGCGGAGCTGGATCGAGTACATGCGGGTCGACGAGGCCCACCACGTCCTGGGCCTGCGGCTCAACGTGTGGACCTCGATCGTCGTCTTCGTGCTCGCCGTGACGTACCTGGTGCTGTCGGCGAAGCTGCGGCCGGGCCGCGAGGAGACCGTCGAGCCGGACGCCGCGGACGGCGCGACCGGCGAGGGCGGGACCAAGGCCGAGACCAAGGCCGAGGCCAAGGCCGTGGAAGGCGAGGCCGGGGCGGATGCCGGGGCCGGAGCCGCGGACGGCCCGGAGGACGCGAAGAGCGGGACCGGCGCCGACGGCGAGCCGGGGGACGTGCGGCCGAACGCCCAGCCGAAGGACGCCGAGGCCGACGCCAAGGGCACGGCCGGCGCCGAGGCTGATGCACACCCCCCGCGGCGGCGGCCAGCCCGTCCCCGAAGCGGCCTCCGACTGCCGCTTCACCGACACCGGCAACGAGAGCTACCGCTGCA
>NZ_JBEXOV010000105.1:0-22624 GCF_040611715.1 Streptomyces sp. NPDC006544
TGACCCGGGCCCGGGTGGGGCGGGCCCCCCCCGCGCGGGTGGCGCCGCGCCCCTTCGCCGTGCTCGCCGGCAGGCCGTCACGGGTCCGGCGTGTCCCGGGTTCTTGCGCGTTCCCCGTTGCCCCTTACGACCAGGCGGCCACGAAGTACCCCACCCCGTAGGGCGCGTCCTCGTACAGCAGCCGCCCTTCGAGCCCGGCGCCCTCGGCGGCGCCGGCCAGCACCTGCCAGGGGGCCCGCCCGGCGGCTTGGACCTCGGCGGCCAGCTCGGGGTCGAGGGCGGCGAGGGCGGCCACGTCGGCGGCGCCGAGCGCGCGGGCGGCCTCCGCGTCGAATCCGGCGGCGCGCTCGTCGAAGTAGCCGGGGGCCTTGAGGGAGCGGCAGGCGCTGCCGTCGCCCATGACGAGCAGCGCGACCCGGGCGTCGCGCCCGGCGAGCTCCCGGCCGGTCTCCAGGCACCGCGCGGTGTCGAGCGGCTCGGCGACCCCGAACCCTTCCACGGGCGCGACGCCCCAGCCGGCACGGCCGAGCAGCCAGGCGCCGATGGCGAGCGGGGCGGGCAACAGGCGCGGGCCCTCATCGCCCTCACCCAGGCGTACGTCCGCGTCGACCCCGAATCCGCGGAAGCTGCCGCGGGCGCCCTGGGGGTAGGAGCCGTGGTGGTCCCGGTCGGCCGCGCCGAGAACCACGAGCAGATCGGGCCGGGAGGCGGCGAGCACGGACAGCGCGTCGGAACACGCGGTGCGGGCATCGCCGAGTTCGGCGGCGGCCCCCGCGGCGAGCTCGGGCACGAGCATCGGCGGGGCGGGGCAGACGGCGGCGGCAACGAGCATGATCCGCAGCGTAGCCGCAGCCGGCCGGGGGCTGCCGCGCCCCTCCGGATCCCGCGTCGGCGGCCCGCGTCGGCCGCCCGGACCAGGGGGCCCGCGCGGAGGGCCCGGGCCCTCCGCGCGGGGACTGCCTCAGGAGGACGTGGGAACCGCGCAGCCCGACGTGGTCACCGGGAGGGGGGCCGGGACACCCAGCGTCGGGATGCCGAGGAGGACGCCCTTCGGCTGCGCCGGAGCCGCGTTGCGCTTCTCCCAGGCGTCGCCCGCGCGCGTGCGGCGTACCGCTCCGGTCGGGCCCTCGGCGAGGAGGTGGTGCGGAGCCGCGTAGGTGATCTCGACGGTCACCACGTCACCGGGCCGGACCTCGTCCGCCGGCTTGGTGAAGTGGACGAGCCGGTTGTCGGGGGCGCGCCCGGACAGCCGGTGCGTGGCGCCGTCCTTGCGGCCCTCCCCCTCGGCGACCATGACCTCCAGCGTGCGGCCGACCTGCTTCTTGTTCTCGCTCCAGGAGATCTCCTCCTGAAGGGCGACCAGGCGCATGTACCGCTCCTGGACGACCTCCTTGGGGATCTGCCCCTCCATGTCCGCGGCCGGGGTGCCCGGGCGCTTGGAGTACTGGAAGGTGAACGCGTTCGCGAAACGGGCCTCGCGCACCGCGTGCATCGTCTGCTGGAAGTCCTCCTCGGTCTCGCCGGGGAAGCCCACGATGATGTCCGTGGAGATCGCCGCGTGCGGGATCGCGGCGCGGACCTTCTCGATGATGCCGAGGAAGCGCTCCTGGCGGTACGAGCGGCGCATCGCCTTCAGGATCGTGTCCGATCCGGACTGCATCGGCATGTGGAGCTGCGGCATGACGTTCGGGGTCTGCGCCATCGCCGCGATCACGTCGTCCGTGAAGTCTCGCGGATGCGGGGAGGTGAAGCGGACCCGCTCCAGGCCCTCGATGGCGCCGCAGGCGCGCAGCAGCTTGGAGAAGGCCTCGCGGTCGCCGAGGTCGGAGCCGTAGGCGTTGACGTTCTGGCCGAGCAGGGTGATCTCGGAGACGCCCTCGGCGACCAGGGCCTCGACCTCGGCGAGGATGTCGCCGGGGCGGCGGTCCTCCTCCTTGCCGCGCAGGGCCGGGACGATGCAGAACGTGCAGGTGTTGTTGCAGCCCACGGAGATCGAGACCCAGGCGGCGTACGCGGACTCGCGCCGGGTCGGCAGCGTGGAGGGGAAGGCCTCCAGCGACTCGGCGATCTCGACCTGCGCCTCTTCCTGGATGCGGGCGCGCTCCAGCAGCACCGGCAGCTTGCCGATGTTGTGCGTGCCGAAGACGACGTCGACCCAGGGGGCGCGGGCCACGATCGTGTCGCGGTCCTTCTGCGCGAGGCAGCCGCCGACGGCGATCTGCATGCCGGGGCGCTTGGTCTTCATCGGGGCGAGGCGGCCGAGGTTGCCGTAGAGCTTGTTGTCGGCGTTCTCGCGGACGGCGCAGGTGTTGAAGACGACGACGTCGGCGTCGCCGTCGGACCCCTCGGGGGCGCGGACGTACCCGGCGTCCTCCAGCAGACCGGACAGCCGCTCGGAGTCGTGCACGTTCATCTGGCACCCGTAGGTGCGCACCTCGTAACTTCTGGTCACGGCGTGCTGTGCTTCGTCCACGGCTTCACTCCTGGTGTCGGGGTTGCCGACACTGCGGCCCTCGCTGCTCATGCAACAAGGGTAAGGGCGCGCTCCGGGGCGTTCCGTCGCGCGGCGGGGTCGGGGGCCGGGCCGGGGGGCCGGCGGCCGCCCGCTCCCGGGCCGGAAGGGCGGGCCGTGACAGGAGGGCGGGGCGGTGGCAGGATCGCTGCCATGCCTCTCGTACCGCCCCGGATCAGCAGGCGCCGTGCCCTGCGGGCCCTGGTGGCCGTACTGGCCGTGCTCTGCGCCCTCGTCTGGTGGCTGCGGCCCTTCGGGGAGCCGGAGCTCAAGGGCGACCTCACCTTCAGCACCGGCGTCCAGAACGGCGTCTACCACCGGTACGGGCTGCTGCTGGAGCAGGCGCTCGCCGAGGACATGCCCGAGGTGCGCGTACGGCTGGAGACCAGCGAGGGTTCGCAGCAGAACCTGCAGCGGGTGGCCGCCGGCGAGGCGGACTTCACGGTCGCGACGGCGGACGCGGTGGCCAAGTACCGCGTCGACCGCAAGGCGGGCGCGGAGCGGCTGCGCGGCTGCGCCCGGCTCTACGACGACTACGTGCAGCTGGTGGTGCCCGCCGGTTCGCCGGTCCAGTCGGCGCGGGACCTGCGCGGCAAACGGGTCGCGATCGGCCAGAACGGTTCGGGGGTGCGGCTGATCTCGGAGCGGCTGCTCACGGCGGCGGGGCTGGATCCCGCCCGTGACATCACCCCGGTGGCCATAGGCATCGACACGATGCCGGCGGAGCTCGAGGCCGGCCGGATCGACGCGTTCTTCTGGTCGGGCGGGTTGCCGACCAGTGCCGTGCGCGAGCTGTCGGAGCGCTTCGAGATCCGGCTCGTCCAGCTCGGGGACCTGGTGGAGGCGCTCCAGGCCAGCGGCAGCCCGGCGCGCTACTACCGGGCCGCGGTGATGCCGCAGGACGCGTACGCGCGGGCCCGCAACACCTCGGCGGTGGCCACCGTGGCGGTTCCGAACCTGCTGGTGACCCGGGACGACACGGGAGCCGAGCTGACGGAGCAGTTCACCCGCACCGTGATCCTGAGCCGGGACTGGATCGGGCACCAGGTGCACGCGGCGCAGCTGGTGGACCTGCGGACGGCGATCTACACGGATCCGCTGGCGCTGCACGAGGGCGCGGCCCGGTACTACCGCTCCGTCAAGCCGTAGCGGCGGTCCCGGCTCCCGGGGCCGGGGCCCCGGGACGGGCGGGGCTCAGGACGGCAGCAGCATCGTCGCGGCCGCGGCCGCGCCGATCAGGCCCGCGTGCGTGCCCAGGCTCGCCGGGACCACCTGGAGGTCCCGTACGAAGGACAGCGTCGCGTACGAGGCCAGGTGCGCCCGGACCGGCCCGAAGAGGATGTCCCCGGAGGCGGCCACCCCGCCGCCGATGACCGCGATGTCGGTCTCGACGAGGGTGGCCGTGGCCGCGATCGCCGCGGCGAGCGCACGGCCCGCGCGGTCGAAGGCGGCCAGCGCGACGGGGTCGCCGGCCTGCGCGGCCGCGGCCACGCCCGCCGCGGTGGGATCCCCGTCCGGGGACCAGCCCTGCGCCAGCGCCCAGTGGGCGATCGCGGTGCCGGAGGCGATGGACTCCACGCAGCCTCGGCCGCCGCACGCGCACGGCTCCCCGTCGAGGGCGACGCTGATGTGGCCGATGTGGCCCGCGTTTCCGGTGGGGCCGGGGTGGAGCTGGTTGTTCAGGACGAGGCCGCCGCCGACCCCGGTGGAGACCACCATGCAGAGCGCGTTGGCGTGCCCACGGGCCGCGCCCAGCCAGTGCTCGGCGGCGGTCATCGCCACGCCGTCGCCCGCCAGCACCGTCGGGATCCGTGCCCCGTGCTCCGCGAGTCGTTCCTCCACCCGCGCCTGGACGGGGTAGCCCCGCCAGGCGGTGATGTTCACCGGGCTGACCGTGCCGAGCGCGGAGTCCACCGGACCCGCGCTGCCGATCCCGCAGCGGACCGCCGAGGGCCAGAGCGGGGACTCCGCGAGCTCGGCCACCACCTCGGCGACGGCCGCGAAGACGGTGTCCGCGTCCGTGCCGCGCGGGGTGGGACGCCGGGTGGTGGCCGTCATCGCGCCGTCGGAGTCCACCAGCGCGCCGGCGATCTTCGTGCCCCCGATGTCGATCGCGACCGTCAGGCCGGTTTCGCCTCCCGAGCCGGCGCGGGGGCCGGGAAACGCGGAGGTCGGTGCGGGGGCGGGAGGGGGAGGGGTCACGGGGCGCTCCAGGAAGGGGTCCGGAATTCAGTATGCGGCCGGCGGCGGCGCCGTACTCTCGCGGGGCTCCAGCCGGGGGCGCTCGCCTCGCGGGATGCCGGCGCGCTCCCCGCCAGGACGGCGAGGAGTTCCCCGGCCTCCCCGGCCCTCCCTCCGGCGTACGGCCGGGGCCCTGGGAGCCGGGGCCCCCGCGGTTCACTCGGGCAGGGCGGCGGCGGGGTCGGTGCGCGGGACGGCCACCGTCACCCGCAGGCCGTGCGGCGGGTTCGTGGCGTAGGAGAGGGACCCGCCGCCGGCGGCGAGCAGGGCGCGGGAGATGGACAGGCCGAGCCCGGAGCCCTTGACGTTCTGGTGGCGGCCGCTGCGCCAGAACCGGTCTCCGACGCGGAGCAGCTCCTCTTCGGTGAGGCCGGGCCCCCGGTCGGCGACCACGACCCGCACCTCATCGCCGGCCACGGAGAGCGACACCTCGACTTCCTCTCCCTCCGGCGTGAACTTGAGGGCGTTGTCGATGACGGCGTCGAGCGCGCTGGACAGGGCGATCGGGTCGGCCCAGCCGGTGGCGGCGGTGCGTCCCGTACCGGTGAGCCGGACGCCCTTCTCCTCGGCGAACGGCCGCCAGGCGGTGACCCGCTCGGCGGCCAGCCCCGCGATGTCGACGAGGCTGATCTCGGCGCTGGCGTGCTCGGCGAGCGCCAGGTCCAGCAGATCGTCCAGGACCTGCGTCAGGCGCTTGCCCTCCGTACGGACGGAGGCGATCTCCTCGTTGCCCTCGGGGAGTTCCAGGGCGAGCAGCTCGATCCGCAGGAGCAGCGCGGCGAGGGGGTTGCGCAGCTGGTGCGAGGCGTCCGCGACGAAGGCCCGCTGCTGCTCCAGGACCTCCTCGACGTTGTCGGCCATCTCGTTGAACGAGCGGGCCAGGCGTCTGAGTTCCGGGGGGCCGCCGGCGGCCGCGACGCGGGAGTTCATCCGCCCGGTGGCGATGCCGTGGGCGGCGGCGTCGAGGGTCTGGACGGGCTTGAGCACCCAGCTGGTCAGCCGCAGGGCGGCGCCGAACGCGAGGAGCATGGCGGCGCCGAGCCCGGCGGCGATGAGCAGCCAGCCCCACAGGATCCGGGCGCGCATCTGGTCGGTGGGCGACTCGGTGGCCACGACGGCGACCACGTCCCCGTCGAGGACGACCGGGGAGGCGACGAGGAGTTTGCCCTGGGTCTGCCAGGGCCACACCTGGCCCGGGTCGTGGCTGCGGCGTCCGGCGAGGGCTGCCTCGAAGGCGAGGCGGCCCTCTCTCGTCTTGGGGAACTGCCACCAGCCGGGGGCGCGGACCATGGCGTTGTCGTCGCGCAGGAAGATGCCGACGCGGATCCCGTACAGCTCCTGGTAGCGGGCCAGTTCGAGCTGGAGGGTTTCGCGGCGCTCGTCGGCGCCGCTGGCGTTCGAGCCCTCGGCGTCGATGACGAACTGGGCGAGCGCGGCGAAGCGGGCGCTGTCGTCGATCCGGTCGACGACCACCCGCTGCTGCTGCCCGGCGGCCAGCGACACCGCGAGCGGGAAGCCGAGGGCGAGGAGCACACCCGCCATCAGGACGACGAGCAGGGGAAGCAGGCGGGCGCGCACGACGGGTCCCGCTAGAGGGCGGGCGGCGCGGAGTCGCCGGGCACGATGGCAGCGGCCTGCGGGGCGGGCGGCACGACGAGCCGGTAACCGACACCGCGCACGGTCTCGATCAACGCCGGCATCCGCAGCTTGGAACGCAGCGAGGCCACGTGCACCTCGAGGGTCCGGCCGGTCCCCTCCCAGCTGGTCCGCCAGACCTCGCTGATGATCTGCTCGCGGCGGAAGACGACGCCGGGGCGCTGCGCGAGCAGGGCCAGCAGATCGAATTCCTTGCGGGTGAGCGGTACGTCGTCGCCGTTGACGCTGACCCGGCGGGTGGACAGCTCGACGCCGACCGGTCCGAGAAGGACGGTCCCGGGCGCGGCCGTCCCGCCGGCGACGGTCTCCTCCGAGGCGCCGGTGCGGCGGGCGACGGCATGGATGCGGGCGAGGAGTTCTCCCGTGTCGTACGGCTTGGTGACGTAGTCGTCGGCGCCCATGTTGAGGCCGTGGATGCGGGAGCGCACATCGGCCCGCGCGGTGACCATGATGACGGGCGTACTGGTGCGCTTGCGGATCTTGCCGCACACCTCGTACCCGTCCTGGTCGGGCAGACCGAGGTCGAGCAGGATCACCCCGTAGGGGGCGGCGCAGCCCGCGGCGCCGGCAGGCAGCAGGGCCTGGAGGGCCTCCTCACCGCTGCGGGCATGCGTGACCCGGAAGCCGTGCCGGGCGAGGATCGCGGACAGGGCGGCGGCGACGTGGTCGTCGTCCTCGACGAGTAGCAGTCTCATGTCGTCCCCCTCTCTCCCTCTGCCTGGTCCGTCGGGCGTCCCGTGGTCACATCGTGCGGGCGTCCGGTGGTCACATCGTCCACGAGTCGTTCGGCGGCCGTCCGTTTCACGGCCACCAAGCATCCACGCCGATGGAGACTCCCACGTCAAGGCGGTTGTGGTCCGACGGGGCTTCCGTGCTGCTTCCGTTATGCGCCCGGCAGGCCCGCAGGCCCGCAAGCGGCCCTGCGCGTACGGAGCGTATCGGTGCGAGGCCCGATCGTTATGCTCAATTCTCCCTCAGATGTGATGACGGTGTGAGCGTCACCTCACTACTGTCCTCCCAACCGACGGAGGACGGAGCTAGAAGCCGATGAGCGGAGTATCAGTGACCAAGGACGTGCGGGACGCGGCCGGTGCCCCGGACGACCTGGTGGTGCTGAACAACGTAAACAAGCACTTCGGCGCGCTGCACGTGCTTCAGGACATCGATCTGAGCATTGCCCGCGGTGAGGTCGTCGTGGTGATCGGCCCTTCGGGGTCGGGCAAGTCGACGCTGTGCCGGACCATCAACCGCCTGGAGACGATCGACTCCGGCACCATCACGGTCGACGGGAAGCAACTCCCGTCCGAGGGACGCGAACTGGCCCGGCTGCGCGCCGACGTGGGCATGGTCTTCCAGTCCTTCAACCTCTTCGCCCACAAGACGGTGCTGCAGAACGTCATGCTGGGCCAGCTGAAGGTCCGCAAGACGGACCAGGCCGCGGCGCTCGAGAAGGCGAAGTCGCTCCTCGACCGCGTGGGCGTCGGCTCGCAGGCCGACAAGTACCCGGCCCAGCTCTCGGGCGGCCAGCAGCAGCGGGTCGCGATCGCCCGTGCGCTGGCGATGGACCCGAAGGTGATGCTGTTCGACGAGCCGACCTCGGCGCTCGACCCCGAGATGATCAACGAGGTGCTGGAGGTCATGCAGCAGCTCGCCCGCGAGGGAATGACCATGGTGGTCGTCACGCACGAGATGGGCTTCGCCCGCTCCGCGGCCAACCGGGTCGTGTTCATGGCCGACGGGAAGATCGTCGAAGAGGCCACGCCCGAGCAGTTCTTCAGCAACCCGCGCAGTGACCGCGCCAAGGACTTCCTGTCGAAGATCCTGCACCACTGAGCTTCGCATCTGGTAGTGATCCGGTGACGGATCGTCGTCCGGCAAGCAACTCTCACGTCTGTCTCACGTCTCACTTCGAGGGAAGTCCACCATGAAGCTCTCCAAGGTCGGCGCGGCCGCCGCCGTCGCCGTAGCTCTCGCCCTGACCGCGACCGCCTGTGGCGGCGACAGCGACAAGCCCGCCGGCGAGGCCGGCTCGAGCGCCGGTGCCAAGAAGGACAAGATCGTCATCGGCATCAAGTTCGACCAGCCGGGTGT
Source organism: Streptomyces sp. NPDC006544 (assembly GCF_040611715.1). NCBI lineage: Bacteria > Bacillati > Actinomycetota > Actinomycetes > Kitasatosporales > Streptomycetaceae > Streptomyces > Streptomyces sp. NPDC006544. Next base: position 8,501 of record NZ_JBEXOV010000105.1, read on the forward strand.
GGGCCTCAAGACCCCCGACGGCAAGTTCACGGGCTTCGACGTGGACGTGGCGACGTACGTGGCCAAGGAGCTCGGCTACGCGCCGGACCAGATCGAGTTCAAGCAGGCCGTCAGCGCCGAGCGCGAGAACCTCCTGGCCAACGGCGACGTGAAGCTGATCGTCGCGAGCTACTCGATCAACGACAAGCGCAAGGAGAAGGTCGACTTCGCCGGCCCGTACTTCCTCGCGCACCAGGACCTGCTGGTCCGTGCCAGCGACACCTCGATCACCAAGGCCGAGGACCTCAACAAGAAGAAGCTCTGCTCCGTCACCGGCTCCACCTCGGCGCAGAACGTCAAGACCAAGCTGGCCCCCGAGGCCGACCTGCAGGAGTACCCGGGTTACTCCGACTGCCTGACCGGCCTGGAGAACAAGGTCGTCGACGCGCTGACCACGGACAACTCGATCCTGGCCGGTTACGCCGCCCAGGACAAGAACAAGGGCAAGTTCAAGCTGGTCGGGCTGAGCCTGAGCAACGAGAACTACGGCATCGGTCTGAAGAAGGGTGACAAGGACCTTCAGACCAAGGTCAACGCCGCCATCAAGAAGATGGAAGCGGACGGCGCCTGGGAAGCGGCCGTGAAGAAGAACTTCGGCCCGGCCGACTACAAGAACGAGCCGGCTCCCGCGGTCACCGAAGGCAGCTGACCCGGCGGCCGGTTCGCCGGCCATCCATCGGTGAGGGACGCCGCCGCCCGCCTGCCGTGGGCGGCGCCGTCCCCGCCGGCCAACCTGGCCATCCTGGGGAGAGCGCAGACCATCGTGTTCGATTTTCTTGATTCCGGGCAGTACGACCTGCTCGGTGCCTTCTGGGTGACGGTTCAGCTCACCCTCTACTCGGCCGTCGGGTCCCTCGTCTGGGGCACCGTCCTCGCCGGGATGCGGGTCAGCCCGGTCCCGCTGATGCGTGGCTTCGGCACCGCGTACGTCAACCTCGTGCGGAACATCCCGCTGACCGTGCTGATCATCGGTTGTTCGCTGGGTCTCAACCAGACCCTCGGCGTCACGCTCGGCGGCGGCACCTTCAAGGACATCGGCTTCCGGCTCGCGGTCCTCGGATTCATCGCCTACACCGGCACCTTCGTCTGCGAGGCGCTGCGCTCGGGCATCAACACGGTCCCGGTCGGCCAGGCCGAAGCCTCTCGCGCGCTGGGCATGAGCTTCGTCCAGACGCTCACCCTGATCGTGCTCCCCCAGGCCTTCCGGGCGGTCGTCGCACCGCTGGCCAACGTACTGATCGCCCTCACCAAGAACACCACGGTGGCGGCGGCCATCGGCGTGGCCGAAGCCTCCCTCCTGATGAAGGAGATGGTCGAGAACGAGCCGCAGGACCTCTTCGCCGTCTTCGGGATCTTCGCCCTCGGCTTCGTCCTTCTGACCCTGCCCACCGGCCTGCTGCTCGGCTGGGTGGCCAAGCGAGTGGCGGTAAAGCGATGACTTCCGTGCTGTACGACGCCCCCGGCCCCAAGGCCAAGGCGCGCAACTGGATCTACAGCGGGATCTTCCTCGTCGTGGCCGCGGCCCTCCTGTGGTGGGTGCTGTCCGCCCTGGCGGACAAGAACCAGCTCGATGCCGACAAGTGGACCCCCTTCGTCACCGACGGCCAGATCTGGACGACGTTCCTGCTCCCCGGCCTCCTCGAGACCCTGAAGGCCGGCGCCATAGCGATGGTGATCGCCCTGCCGCTGGGCGCCCTGCTCGGCATCGGCCGGCTCTCCGACCACGCGTGGGTACGCGGCGTCGCGGGCACCTGGGTCGAGTTCTTCCGGGCCATCCCGGTACTGATGCTGATGATCTTCGGCTCCACCTTCTTCGTGCAGTACACCGCGGTGGGCTCCGAGATACGGCCCCTGTACGCCGTGGTCGCCGGCCTGGTCCTGTACAACTCCGCGGTCATCGGCGAGATCGTCCGGGCCGGCGTCCAGTCGCTCCCGAGCGGCCAGACCGACGCCGCGAAGGCCATCGGCATGCGCAAGGGCCAGGTCATGACCTACGTCCTGCTCCCGCAGGCGGTCACCGCCATGCTGCCGGCGCTGGTCAGCCAACTCGTGGTGATCCTCAAGGACACGGCGATCGGCGGCGCGCTGCTGGGCCTGGCCGAACTGCTGTCGATGAACCGGCAGATCGCCGCCAACTACAGCAACACCATCCCGACCCTCGTGGTGATCGCGGCGATCTACATCGCGGTGAACTTCACCCTCACCACCTTGGCCTCCTGGCTCGAGGGCCGTCTGCGCAAGTCGACGCGGACCACGGACGCGACCGTCCCGGCGACCCAGTTCGACGCGGGCGCGTCCACCTGACGGACGCCCGAGGGATCACTTGACGGAGAGTCGGATCAAGGTCCGGCCCCCGGCCTGACAGCCGGTCAGTACACTGATGGGACACGAGTGGTGCGGCGGATCTCATCCGTCGCACCACTCGGCATTGTCCCGACCGGCGTCACTTGACGCAGGCACCACCAGTGGGTTGCATACGTTCTGTGATCACATACCGGACACCGGGAGCCACATCATGGACCCGGTGATCGTCGTCGGCGCGGGGCCCGTCGGACTGTCCCTGTCCCTCGCCCTGGCCGGCCAGGGCGTGCCCTGCGTCGTGCTCGACGAAGGACCCGGCAAGGAGGAATCCCGTCCCGCCCGCACCGTCGCCCTGCACGCCGGCGCCGCCGCCATGGTGCACCGGCTGGGCTGTACGACCCTGCGCGACGAGGGCGCGTACTTCACCGCCTGGCGCACGATGCGCCGCGGCCGCGACTCCCAGCGGATCACTTTCGAGGACGGCCCGGCCCCGATCCACCTGCCCCAGCACGCCCTGACCCGCGGGCTGCGCCACGCCGCCGCCGCGCACCCGCTGGTCCAGCTGGTCACCGAGTGCAAGCTCGACTCCCTGGAGCAGGACGGCCAAGGCGTCACCGCCCACACCCGGGGCGCCGAAACCACGTGGTGGCGCGGGAGTTACCTGGTCGGCTGCGACGGAGCCCGCTCCACCGTGCGCAAGCTGCTCGGCATCCGCTTCCCCGGCCGCACCGCCGTCGAGCGCCACGCGGTGGCCGCCCTGCGCACCGAACTTCCCTGGCCGGGCGAGGCGTTGCTGCACCGCAGTCCGCCCGAGGAGGTCACCGCCCGGCCGCTGGCCGACGGCGTGTACCGGCTGGACTGGCTGCTCCCCGCGCGCGGGGACCTCGTGACCCCCGACGCCCTCGTGGTCCTCATCCGCGACAGCCTCGCGCTGTGGTGCGGGGGCACGACTCCCCCCTACGACCTCCTCGACACCGGGGTCCACACCCTGCACCACCGGCTCGCCCGGCGCTGGCGCGACGGCCGGGCCTTCCTCGCCGGGGACGCCGCGCACCTGCTCGGCGCGCTCGGCACCCAGGGCGTCGAGGAAGGGCTCCGGGACGCCGAGAACCTCGCCTGGAAGCTGGCCCTGGCCTGGCACCAGGGAGCCTCCGAAGAGCTCCTCGACAGTTACGAGGACGAGCGCCGCCGGGCCATCGCCGCCCGGCTGCGCGTCGCCGACCAGGCCCTGCCCGCGCTGCGCGCCGGGGGCGGCTTGCGCACCTACCTGCCCGGTGCCTCACGCTCCGCCGAATCCCTTCTGACCGACGGCCACTTGGGGCGCGGCCCGCTGGGCGCGGAGCCGGTGTACGCCCCGCCCGTGGCCGTACGCCAGGTACCGACCGCCACCGAGCCGGGCGGGCCCGTCGAGAACATCCCGGTCACCGCACCCGACGGCTCCACGGTTCCGCTGCGCGACCAGCTGGGCCGGGGCAGGCTCCTGGTCGTCCTGGTCGCCCCCGGCACGGGCGTCTGGGACCGGCGCCACTGGGTGGGCGCCGGCCTGATGCCCCGCCTCGCGGCCGCCGTCGGCGCGCTCCCGATGCGGGCCGACCTGCTGGTGGCGGACAGTTACCCGGGGGCCGCGGCCCACACCGTGCTCCTCGTCCGGCCCGACGGACATCTCGCGGCGACCTTCGCCGGCGTCCGCCCGGCCGAGCTGTACGAGGCCGCGGACGCGGTCCGGCACGGACCGCCGGCCCCCTCCGCCCCGGCCTCCTCCTCTTCACCCCCTCCTTCCGTCGCGCCGGTCGTCGCACCGGTGATCGATTGACCCTCCGGCCGACTCGTGCTTCACTCACGCACATGACCGGCAACGACGTGCGCCTGTGGCGGAGGGTCCACATGGACCTGCTCCGCTACGCGGGCTGCGTGTGTCGCCCTTCCTGCTGATTCGCCTTCCTCCGCGCGCCTGCCCCGTGCCGCGCGCTCTCGCGAACCCCAGGACGGTCCCCCTCCATGTCTGTACTTGCCCCCGTACCCGCGCACGCCCCGGCTCCCGCCCCGATTCCCGTTCCGGCGGCGGCCCCTGTCGTTGCGGCGACGGCCCCTGAGCCCGCCGCCGTCTCGGCCGCGGAGTTGCTCGCCTTCACGAGCCGCGTCGCCTCCGACCCCGAGCTGATCGCCTCCCTCCCCCTCGACGCCGAGGGCCGGACGTGGATCCGGCTCGACGGGCCGGGAGGCAGCGAGGCCTGGCTGATCGGCTGGCCGCCGGGCACCGGCACCGGCTGGCACGACCACGCCGAGTCCCGGGGCGCGTTCACCACCGCCCGCGGCCGCCTCACCGAGAACTCCCTGGCCGTCCGCCTCCCCTCGGAGGGCTGGCAGTCCCTGTCCCTGGCCCCCGGAGTGGACCGCACGCGCGGCCTGGACGCGGGCACCGGGCGGGCCTTCGGGGAGCACCACGTGCACGAGGTGCTGAACGAGTCCGGGACCGAGCACGCGATCTCCGTCCACGCGTACTACCCGCCGCTCCCGTCGATCCGCCGCTACAGCCGCACCGGCCCGGTGCTCACGCTGGAGCAGGTCGAGCGTCCGGCGGACTGGCAGTGAGCGGCATCGACGCCCTCGTGGACCGGCTGCGCACGACGTACACCCGCGTGGACCCGGCCGAGGCCCACGCGGCGTTCCTCGGCGGGGCCCTGCTGGTGGACATCCGCTACCAGGCCCTGCGCGAGCGCGACGGCCTGATCCCGGGTGCGCTGGTGATCGAGCGCAACGAACTGGAATGGCGGCTGGACCCGGAGGGCTCCCACCGCCTGCCCGAAGCAACGGACCACGACGTCCGGATCGTCGTCGTCTGCAACGAGGGCTACGCCTCCACCCTCGCGGCGGCCTCGCTCCACGCGCTGTCCCTGCGCAATGCCACGGACCTGGTGGGCGGGTTCCAGGCGTGGCGGTCGGCGGGGCTCCCAGTCGTTCCTTCATGAAGCGTCCCCTGGCGGGGCTGAAACACAGCCCCGCCAGGGGCTCCTCCCAGCGGTAGCCGGTGGCGGGTCCGGGCCGAGCCCGGGCAACGGGGGGCGGGGTGGGAACGGCCCCGCGCGGCGGTGGCCCGCTAGGCCTTGGCCCCGCGCGGCGGTGGCCCGCTAGGCCTTGGCCCCGGACACCGTAGGGACCCGGAGGGCCAGCCGGCCCGCCACCCCCGTCGCGCACAGCGCCAGCAGACCGGCCCCGGCGACGAGCAGGCCGTACACCAGGGGAAGCACCACCGGCGCGGCCACCCCGGTCATGCCCACGCTGAACGCGGTGAGGACCGCCAGTGCGATGCCCGACCCCAGGACCGCCCCCATCAGCAGCACCGCCAGCGCCTCCACCCGCACCATCGCCCGGACCTGCCGCCGGGTGGCCCCGGTCAGCCGCAGCATCGCGAACTCCCGCAGCCGTTCGGCCGTGGACATCGCCAGCGTGTTCACCACCGAGATCGCGGTGAAGGCCAGGACGAGGCCCATCGCCAGCAGGTTGATCTCCGCCCCGGCGGCCTGCCGTTGCGCCCGCGCCCCGTCCGCCTCGGCCGCCGAGAGGACGGCCACGCCCGGGTAGTCCCTTACGGCCCCGGCCAGTTGTCCCCTGCCGGTTCCGGGCGCCGCGGCGATCAGGACCGCGCTCGCCAGCGGGTTGTCGGCGTGTGCGGCCACCAGGTCGTGCGGCAGCGTCAGGTCGCCGAAGCCCAGCCCCCGCGCGTACACCGCCGACACGGTCAGGGTGACCGGGGTCCCGTCGCCCAGGGTCAGGGCCAGCAGGCTGCCCGGCTTCAAGCCCAGCTGACCGGCGGCCAGTTCGCTCACCGCCACGCTCCCTTCCCCGAAGCCCGCCAGACTGCCGCCCCTCACTCCGGGGTCCCAGGTCCGCTCCAGCCCGGCCGGGCTCACGCCCTGGGCCGCGTACTTCGTCAGGCCCACCCGTACCGACGTGTGCACGATCTCGGTGGCCGCCTCGACCCCGGGGGTGCTGCGGATCCGCGCGACGGCGCCGCCGGGTACGCCGGGCCCCTGGTCCGCGAGGACCCATCCGGCCCGGACCCCTTCGCGGGCCTGGGCCCGGGCCGCCTCGCCGAGGGTCGGGGTGATGAAGAGGACGGTGCTCGTCATCGCGATCAGCAGCGTGAGGGGGGTGACGGCGGAGGCCATGCGGGTGGCACGGCCGCGCAGGTTCGCGCCGGCCAGGTGGCCGCCCGCGCCCGCCAGGCGCAGCGGTCCGGCGAGCACCGCGGTCGCGCCCCTGACGATGAGGGGTCCCAGCAGCGAGACCGCTCCGGCGAGCACCACGACGGCGAGGAAGGTGACCGGTGTCGACGCGGGCTCGGTACGCAGCGCGCTCAGTACGGCGACCAGGACCGCCCCCGCGGCCAGCATCAGCATCCCGACGGCGCTCCGCGCCCACGCGGGCCGGCTCCGCTCGACGGCGGCCTCGGCGAGCGCCTCGGCGGGACGGATGCGGGCGACGCGCCGTGCGGTGATGCGGGCCGCCGCCCAGGCTCCGAGCAGGCTCGCGCCGACGGCGGCGGCCATCGGGAAGATGCCGGCGGTGCGCTCCAGCGTGGCGGGGACGACCCCGCTGTCGATGAGCCGGCCGTGCAGCCAGGCGGCGAGCGGGAGTCCGGCGAGGGCTCCGGCGACGCCGGCGGCCAGGCCGACGAGCAGTGCCTCGCGGCCGATCAGGCGGCGCAGCTGGCGGGGCGTGGCGGCGATGGCGCGGAGCAGGGCCAGTTCGCGGTGGCGCTGCTGGACGGAGAGGGCGAAGGTTCCGACGACCACGAGGACCGCCACGAGGAGCGAGGTGCCGCCCATGGCGCCGCCCATGGAGACCAGCTTGACGCGGGCTCCGGCGGCGTCGAGGAACTCGACCGGGCCGCGGCCGTCGCCGGAGGCCACCTGCGCGGTGGTGCCGTGGAGCGCCCGGCGGATCCGGTCGGCGAGTGCGGCGGCGTCGACCCCGGGCCCGGGGAACACTCCGATGGCGCTGACCTGGCCGTCGCGGGCAGCGAGGCGCTGGGCTTCGGCGTCGCTGAAGAACAGCGCCCCCTGCTGCGCGAGGCCCCCGCCGGCCCCAGGAGCCCCGGCCCCGGCTCCCGCCCCGGTCCCCGGCCCGGTCGCGTCCGTGGCCGCGATCCCGCTGACCTCGTACGTCCTGGGGTCGCCGGTAGACTGCACGGTGAGCCGGGAGCCGGGCTTCAGGCCCGCCCGGGCGGCGAGTGCACGGTCGACGACGAGCTCGTCACCGCCCTGGGGGGCACGGCCTTCGGTGAGCCCGAAGGGGGTGAGCACGGCGGAACTCCAGGCGTGCCCGTACGAGGCCTTGGCGCCGCCCGCGTCCTGGATGCCCGGGGTTCCCCGCACGAGCGGCACGGCCTGGAAGGTGAGCTCGGGGACGGCCCGCTGGACGCCCGGTACCGCGCGGACGGTGTCGACGGTGGCGGCCGGCAGCCAGGCCCGTTCGGCGACGGGCTTGGCCTTGTGCTTCGTCTTGCTCTTCCGCGGATCGCCCTTCTTCGCCTTGACCGTCGTCGCGTGGACGTTCTGGTCGGCGGAGACGACCACCGGGGCGCCTGCGTAGCGCTCGGTGGCGATCCTTCCGCGGAGCCCCGTCTCCAGGAGGGTGCCGCAGGCGGTGACGAGGGCCGCCGCGCACCACAGGGCGACGAAGGCTCCGAGGAACCCGGCCTTGCGGTGCCTGACGGTCTGGAGTGCGTAGCGCAGCATCATGGCGGCAACTCTGCCGCCGGGAAGGCTCCGGGTCAGTGGAGCGTCCCGGCATCCGGCTCCGGGGGCTACCCCCACCCCGGGAGCGGGTTCAGCTCCCGGGGTACCCCAGGTCGTCGGTGTTCTCGCCCTCCGCCTCGAGCGCGCGCCGGACCACCTGCAGGGCCATGCCCTGCGGGTATCCCTTGCGGGCGAGCATCCCGGCGAGGCGCCGGATCCGCTTGTCCCGCTCCAGGCCCCGGGTGGTGCGGAGCTTGCGCTCGACGAGCTCTCGGGCGGTCTCCTCCTCCTGGTCGGAGTCCAGTTGTTCCAGGGCCTCCTGCACGAGGGTGGGCTCCACCCCCTTGGTGCGGAGCTCCTGGGCGAGCGCCCGGCGGGCCAGGCCCCTGCCGCGGTGCCGGGCCTCGACCCAGGCTTCGGCGAACGCGGCGTCGTCGATCAGGCCCACTTCCTCGAACCGGGAGAGGACCTGCTCCGCGACCTCCTCGGGGATGTCCCGCTTGGCCAGGGCGTCCGCGAGCTGCCGCCGGGTCCGCGGCATCCCGGTCAGCAGGCGCAGGCAGATCGCCCGCGCCTGCTCCTCGGGAGTCTGGGGCGGCAGCTCGGGACGGTCTTCCCGGCCCTCCGCGCGACGGCCGCCCCGGCCGCCTTCGCGGCGGCCCCGGCGACCGCCTTCGCGACCGCCCTCGCGGTGGTCCTCACCGCCGTCCGCGCCGCCGCCCCTTTCCTGCTCCCCCACGGATCAGCTCTTGGCGACGGTGGACTTGGCCGCGATCTTGGCCTTCGACGCGGGAACGGCCACGGCCGGCGTCTCGGTGGACGCGTCCGCGCCGGCCTCGGTCGTGGCGGCGGCGTCCTTGCGGACACCCACGCCCAGCTTCTCCTTGATCTTCCGCTCGATCTCGTCGGAGAGGGCGGGGTTGTCGCACAGGAACTTCCGCGCGTTCTCCTTGCCCTGGCCGAGCTGGTCGCCCTCGTACGTGTACCAGGCGCCGGCCTTGCGGACGAAGCCGTGCTCCACGCCCATGTCGATCAGGCCGCCCTCGCGGCTGATGCCGTGGCCGTAGAGGATGTCGAACTCGGCCTGCTTGAAGGGCGGCGCGACCTTGTTCTTGACGACCTTGACGCGGGTGCGGTTGCCGACCGCGTCCGTGCCGTCCTTGAGGGTCTCGATGCGCCGGATGTCGAGGCGCACGGAGGCGTAGAACTTCAGCGCGCGGCCACCGGTGGTGGTCTCCGGCGAGCCGAACATCACACCGATCTTCTCGCGGAGCTGGTTGATGAAGATCGCGGTGGTCTTGGACTGGTTGAGCGCACCGGTGATCTTCCGGAGGGCCTGGCTCATCAGTCGGGCCTGGAGACCCACGTGCGAGTCGCCCATCTCGCCCTCGATCTCGGCGCGCGGCACGAGCGCCGCGACGGAGTCGATGACGATCAGGTCGAGCGCGCCGGAGCGGACCAGCATGTCGACGATCTCGAGCGCCTGCTCGCCCGTGTCCGGCTGGGACAGGATGAGGTTGTCGGTGTCGACACCGAGGGCCTTGGCGTACTCGGGGTCGAGGGCGTGCTCGGCGTCCACGAAGGCAACGGTGCCGCCGGCCTTCTGCGCGTTGGCGACGGCGTGGAGGGTCAGGGTCGTCTTACCGGAGGATTCCGGTCCGTACACCTCGACCACGCGGCCGCGGGGCAGCCCGCCGACGCCGAGCGCGATGTCCAGCGCGGTGGAGCCGGTGGGGATGACGTCGATGGGGTCGTTCGGCTTGTCGCCGAGCCGCATCACGGCGCCCTTGCCGAATTGCCGTTCAATCTGTGCGAGAGCGGCGTCGAGAGCCTTCTCGCGGTCGTTGCCTGCCATGGGTTCCACCCGATTTGCTTGAGTCGATCGCTTCACGCCATTGACGCTAACGCCTGCCACTGACAACGCGGTCCCCCGCCCGGTTTGGCTGTGGATAACCAATAAGAATGCGTGTTCGATTTCCCTGTCAAGCGCGCCACGCCGGGCCCGTCCGCCCCACCGGCTGCTGGCAGGATCCGGTGCCATGACAGACGACACGTCCCGCATGTTCCCGGTGGGCCGGACGGCCCTCATCGCCCTGGTGCCCGAGGCCGATCCCCTCGTCGGCGACTGGCGGAGCCGGCTCGACCCCGTGGCCCGGGCCGGAGTCCCGGCGCACGTGAGCGTGCTCTACCCGTTCCTCGACGAGAGCCGGATCGACGCCTCCGTCCACGCCGGGCTCGCCGGGATCCTGCACCCCCGCCCCGCCTTCGACCTGCGCTTCGAGCGCACCGGCCGCTTCCCGGGGTGCCTGTACCTCGCCCCCGAACCGGCCGGCCCGCTGCGCCGCCTGACCTCGGAGGTCGCCGGACGGTGGCCGGAGGCCCCGCCCTACGGAGGGCGGTACCCCGACACGGTCCCGCACCTCACCGTGGCCCAGGGCGCAGGGGCCGCGGACCTCGACGCGGCCGAGGCCGACCTCGCCGGCCGGCTCCCGCTCACCTCCCGCGTGTCCTCGGTGAAGCTGGTGGCCTACGACGGCACGGCCTGGCGCGAGCGCGCGTCGTTCGCGCTACGGGGCAACCGCGCGGGCGCCTCGCCGACCGATTGACAACCCAGGGTTGACACTCGTCGGACTGTCAACCTAGGGTTGCACTTATGACGAACCCTTCGGTGGAACCCGTTCGCATGACCAATCCGGTACGCCTCGACGACCTCATCGAGGCCATCAAGAAGGTCCACCCCGACACCCTGGAGCAGCTCAGCGGCGCGGTCGTCGCCGCCGAGGCGCTCGGGGACGTCGCGGACCACCTCATCGGCCACTTCGTCGACCAGGCCCGCCGCTCCGGCGCCTCCTGGACCGACATCGGCCGCAGCATGGGCGTCACCCGCCAGGCCGCCCAGAAGCGCTTCGTCCCCAAGGCCGACAAGGCCGGGGAAGGCGCCGACGTCGACGCGGCCCAGGGCTTCGGCCGCTTCACGCCCCGCGCCCGCAACGTCGTCGTGACCGCACAGAACGAGGCCCGCGCGGCCGGCAACACCGAGATCGGCGCCGCACACCTGGTCCTCGGACTGCTCGCCGATCCCGAGGCCCTCGCCGTGCTCGCCCTGCGGGCGCAGGGCGTCGACCCGCAGGACCTGCGCGCCGCCGCGACCGCCGTGCTGCCCGCGTCCGTCGCCGAACTGCCCGCGCTCGTCCCCTTCGACGCCACCGCCAAGAAGGCGCTCGAACTCACCTTCCGCGAGGCCCTGCGCCTGGGCCACAGCTACGTCGGCACCGAGCACATCCTCCTCGCCCTCCTCGAACTCGAGGACGGCGAAGGCCTGCTCTCCTCCCTCGGCATCGACAAGGCCGCCACCGAGGCGACCGTCACCGAAGCCCTGGAATCCGTACTCGGCGGCGCGACGAAGGAGTAGCGCTCCCCCCGGAGGCGTCGTCCTCCCCCGCCACCGCGTACCGCTTCACGTACGCGCCGAGGAACGCCTGCAACGTGGCCACGGCCGGGATCGCGATGAGCGCCCCGACCGCGCCCAGCAGGGCGGTACCGGCGATGACCGATCCGAAGGCCACCGCCGGGTGGATGTCGACGGTCTTCGCGGTCAGCTTCGGCTGGAGCACGTAGTTCTCGAACTGCTGGTACACGACCACGAATCCGAGCACGTACAGCGCGTACCAGGGGCTGACCGTGAAGGCGAGCAGGACCGGCAGCGCGCCCGCCAGGTAGGTGCCGATGGTGGGGATGAACTGCGATACCAGCCCCACCCACACCGCGAGCGCGGGCGCGTACGGCACGTCGAGCACCGCGAAGCAGACGTAGTGCGCGGCCCCGGAGACCAGCGCCATCAGTCCGCGCGAGTAGAGGTAGCCGCCCGTCTTGGTGACGGCGATCTCCCAGGCCCGCAGGACCTCCGCCTGCTTCGCGGGCGGCAGCACGGAGCACAGGGCGCGCCGCAGCCGCGGTCCGTCGGCGGCGAAGTAGAAGGAGAACAGCCCGATCGTCAGCAGCTTGAAGAGCCCGCCGAGCACGGTGGCGGACACGTCGAGCACCCCGCTCGCGCTGTTCTGCACGTACTTCTGCAGCCAGTCCGAGTGCAGCAGGCTGTCCTGGATGTCCAGCCGGGACAGGTCCGTGTGGAAGGTGTCGTTGATCGAACCGATCACCGAGTCGAGATAGCCCGGGAAGCCTTCCACCAGATCGACGATCTGCGAGGCGAGGATCGAGCCGAGCAGGACGACGAATCCGGCGGACGCGACGAACACCCCGAGGAACACCAGGAAGGCGGCGAGCCCGCGGCGCACCCCGCGGGCCGCCATCCTGGCCACGGCCGGTTCGATCGCGAGCGCGAGGAAGAACGCGATCAGGATGTTGATCAACAGCCCGATCAGCTGGTGGAAGGCCCAGCTGCCGAGCTCGAAGCAGGCGACGAGCGCGAGGACGAGGACCACCGCGCGCGGCAGCCAGCGCGGCATCCGGGCCCCGTCCGCGCCCGGCGGGGGCGGGGGGACGGGAACGGGGGCGGCCACGTCGGGCGGTACACCACCGGCATCACCGTCGCCGGGGACCGGTCCGGCCCTCTCGGGCTGGGGGCTCGTCGTCTCATCAGTGGCTGCCACGCCGCCAAGTCTGTCCCACCCGGCCCCCGGAGGGACAACCCCGCGGGCGCATCAGCGCAAGGAGGCCGGTACGTCCACGGCCGAACACACCGCGCGCCACACGTCCTTGGCCTCCCAGCCCGCGTCCAGCGCCTCGTGGACCGTGCGGCCCCCGAGCTCCGTCATGACGTGGTCCCGCGCGAAGGAGTCCGCGTAGCCCGCGCCGAAGTGCTCGGCCATCCGCTCCCAGAAAATCGTCAACCGCATGCCCCCAGTATCGCGCCCCGGAGAGTGCACCGGCCGCGTTCGGTCCCCCTCGGCACGCGACGGGCCCCTACGGTTTCTCGCATGCCTGGAGACGAAGCTTCCACGCCGGCGCTGACGGCCCCGGCGGACCCGGCGGACCCGGCGACGGCCGCGGCGGTGGCCGCGGCCGGGGCGGGCCCGCCGGCCCCGCTGGCCCGCGCCGAGCAGTTCATCTGGCTCACCGCCCGGGTCCTCGAGCAGCGGCGGTTCGCGTTCCACTTCCTCGGCGGGGACGCCGACCCGGTGGACGCCGCCCTCGGCGCCTACCTCGGCGGCGACGGCGGCTACGGCCACGCCCTCGACCCGGACGTGCGCGGCCCCCTGAGCCATCCGCTGCACACCGTCCACGCCCTGCGCGTCCTGGACGGCCTCGGCCGCTGCTCCGGCCGGCGCATCGAGCGGCTCTGCGGCCACCTGACCCGGGTCTCCACCCCGGAGGGGGCGCTCGGGGTGCTCTCCCCGGGGTCCGGCGGCTACCCGGCGGCCCCCTACCATCCGCCGCACGACGACCCGCCGGGCGATCTGCTGACCACGGGCCCCGTCGTGGGGATCCTGCACCGCAACCGGATCTGGCACGCGTGGCTGTTCCGGGCGACCGACTTCTGCTGGGACCGGGTGGAGAACCTGCGCGACCCGCACCCCTACGAACTCCAGAGCGCGGTGGCCTTCCTGGACGGAGCCCCCGACCGGCCGCGGGCCGCGGTGGCCGCGGACCGGCTCGGCCGCCTCGCGCGCGAGCGGCGGCTCGTCGTCCTGGACCCCGCGCACGAGGAGGCGTACCCCTCGGCCCCCGGCTACGCCCCGGGCGAGCGCCTCCATCCGTACGACCTCGCCCGGCGCCCCGAGTCGCTGGCCCGCGGCTGGTTCACGGACGCGGAGCTGCGCCGCTCGCTGCACCACTTGGCCGGTCTGCAGCAGCCCGACGGCGGCTGGCCGGTGATCCGGGGGGCGTGGGCGCCGGGCAGCGCGCTGGAACGGCGGCCGATCGCCACCCTGGAGGCGCTGCTGACGCTGCGCGCCTACGGTCTCCTGGCTCCCTGGTGCTGTGACTAACTTGATCTTTAACGTCCGAGATCGAACGGCGCCTCGTACTTGATCACTCGGTTCGGTAACCGCCGTACGCGGAAACGGCCTTCGTCTGGATCATG
>NZ_JBEXOV010000106.1:0-22491 GCF_040611715.1 Streptomyces sp. NPDC006544
CGGGGGGTGGGGGGTGGGGGCCCTGAGGGGGGTGGGGCGGGGGCGTTGACGGTGGGGCGGGGGTGGGGTGGGGGTGGGGTGGGCCTGGGCTGCGGCCTGTCGGGTGCGTTGACAGTTCCTGGGGGCGTCCCGGGAGTCCAGCGTCCTTCCGGTGCGGGCCGCCCCGCCAAGGGCGCTCCTCCTTCGTCGTCGCGTCGCTGCGCGATGGCCTTCGGCCACCCTTGACCGACCGGCCCACCCCGAAATGCCACAAGACTCCCGGGATCCCCCCGGAGGGGGGATGCCCTGGGGTGTGAGGGGGAGGGAGGGCCGGATCAGGGATGCCGGTGCCCGGTCCCGTCGGCCAACCCGCAGCACGAGAGGTCGACGGGAAGCGCCTGGCGGTCCGTCGGACGCGTCAGATCGCTACACAGTCGCTCTCGGCTTAGCGGCTGCGGGGCCGACAGGGGCTGATCAGAGGCCGCGAACGGTCCGGGGGCGGCTGACGTCGTCTGGCGACGGTCTCTTCGTCCTCAGAGCCCGAGAAGTGATCGTTTGACCCCCAACCGGCCACCAAACCGGGACAAATACCCCCCATGCCCCCCATGGCTCCCACGGGGTGGGCGGGTCGGTGCGCGCGGACGGCCGTGGGCGGCTTATGTCCAGCCCCAGGCGGGCCGCAGCCGCTAAGCCGAGAGCGACTGTGTAGCGATCTGACGCGCCTCAGGGCCCGGGAGGGTGCTCCTGTCGTCCTTCCGAGGGTCCCGCCTCCCCCCACCTCCGGGCAGGCGGCCACTCCCGACTGCCGGAACCGTTGGCTGACCGGCGGGACCGGGCTCGACGCCTCCCTGATCCGGCCGCCCCTCCCCCTCACATGCCCAGGGCATCCCCCCTCCGGGGGGATCCCGGGAGTCTTGTGGCGTTCCGGGGCGGGCCGGTCGGTCAAGGGTGGCCGAAGGCCATCGCGCAGCGACGCGACCGAAGGGAGCGCCCTTGACGGACCGGCCCGCACCGGAAGGACGCTGGACTCCCGGGACGCCCCCAGGAACTGTCACCGCACCCGACAGACCGCAGCCCAGGCCCACCCCACCCCCGAGCCCCCGGCAACACCCCGACCCCCAACCCCCTACCCCGTGCGCCGAATCAGCGCCTACCCCGTGCGCCGAATCAGCGCCAGGTACATCGCGTCCGTCCCGTGCAAGTGCGGCCACAGCTGTACGTCCGGGCCGTCGCCCAGGGCCGGGACCCCCTGCATGTACGGCCGTGCGTCGATCAGTTCCGCCTCCACCGGGGCGGCGCCCGCGCCGCGGCCCTTGAGGACGTCCTCCACCACGACCCGGGTCTCCGCCAGGTGCGGCGAGCACGTGGCGTAGCCCACGATGCCGCCGACCCGGACCGCGGACAGGGCCTCGCGCAGCAGACCTCGCTGGAGCGGTGCGAAGTTCTCCAGGTCCTCCGGCCGGCGTCGCCACCGCGCCTCCGGGCGGCGGCGCAGCGCGCCCAGCCCGGAACAGGGCACGTCCATCAGGACGCGGTCGAACGACCCCGGCAGCCACGGCGGGCGCGTTCCGTCCGCCGTGATGACCTGGTACGGGCCGGGGTTGCCGACGAGCGCCCGCTCGACCAGCCTCGCCCGGTGCGGCTGCTTCTCGGAGGCCAGGAGGAACGCCCCCCGCTCGGCCGCCAGCGCCGCCAGCAGGGCGGCCTTGCCGCCGGGGCCCGCGCAGCCGTCGAGCCAGCGTGCGTCGCGGCCCTCGACCGGAACGGCCGCGAGGGCCATCGCCACGAGCTGGCTGCCCTCGTCCTGGACTCCGGCGCGCCCCTCGCGCACCGCTTCCAGCGCTCCCGGTTCGCCGCCCTCGGCCATCCGGACGGCGTACGGGGACCAGCGGCCCGGCAGCGCCGAGTCCTCGCCGACCGCCTCCAACAGTTCCTGCGCCGTGGACCGTCCGGGCCGCGCCACCAGGGTGACCTCGGGCCGCTCGTTGTCGGCCTCCAGCAGGTCCTCGATGCCGGCCCGCCCGCCGCCCAGCGCGTCCCACAGTGCGGTGACCACCCACCTGGGGTGCGAGTGGTAGACCGCGAGGTGTTCCTCGGCATCGTCCTCGTACGGCGGTGCGACCTTCTCCAGCCAGCCGTCCAGGTCGTGCGCGGCGATCTTCCGCAGGACCGCGTTCACGAACTTCGCGCGCCCGTCGCCGAGCACCACCCGGGCCAGCTCCACGCTCGCGGACACCGCCGCGTGCGTGGGGATCCGGGTCCCGAGGAGCTGGTGCGCGCCGAGTGAGAGCACGTCCAGGACCGGCGGGTCCACCTCGCGCAGCGGGCGGTCGATGCAGGCCTTGATGACCGCGTCGTACGTGCCCTGGCGGCGCAGCGTCCCGTAGACGAGCTCGGTAGCCAGCGCGGCGTCGCGCGCCTGGAAGCTCTCGTCCTGACGGGCCTTCTTCAGAAGGGGCGGCAGCACGAGGTTCGCGTACGCGTCCCGTTCGTCCACCGCCCGGAGCACCTCGAAGGCCAGCATCCGGACGGGGTCCTTCTGGGGCCTGCGGTAGGGCTTGCCGGTCTTGGCCGGCTTGCCGCCGCCCTTGCCCGAGGTGGCGGCCGGTCGACGAGGGGGCTGTTCGCTCACGTGAAAGGTGCTCCGGGGTTACGTAAAGCCAGGGGATGAGAAGAACGACGAACGTGGTGGCGGGACGAACGAGGTGGTGGAAGGTGTGGATCTCGGGAAGCGACGGGTCGCCCTCCGGAAATCAGCCTACGTCGGTGCCGCCCAGCCGCTCGCCGGGAGCGATCCGCACGCCTCGCGCCCAGTCGGCCGCCTTCATGGGCTTCTTGCCCTGCGGCTGCACCCACAGCAGCTCCACCGCGTGCGAGCCGGTGCCGACGTGGACGTTGTTCTTGCCCGCGCTCAGCTCGCCGGGCTCGAGGTCCGTGCGGTCGGGGACCAGGCCGACGGAGATGAGCTTGAGCCGCTCGCCGCGGAAGACCGTCCACGCGCCCGGCGCCGGGGTGCAGCCGCGCACCAGCCGGTCGGCGCGCATCGCGGGCGCCTTCCAGTCGATCCGGGCGTCCTCGACGGTGATCTTCGGTGCGAGCGAGATGCCGTCCGCGGGCTGCTCGACGGCGCGCAGCGTGCCGTCCTCGATGCCGTCCATGGTGGCGACCAGCAGTCCGGAGCCGGCGAACGCGAGGCGGGTCAGCAGGTCGCCGCTGGTGTCGGTGGCGCGGATCTCCTCGGTCAGGATCCCGTAGACGGGCCCGGAGTCGAGGCCTTCCTCGATCCGGAAGGTGGAGGCTCCGGTGACCTGGTCCCCCGCCATGATCGAGTGCTGTACGGGCGCGGCCCCGCGCCAGGCGGGAAGCAGCGAGAAGTGCAGGTTGACCCAGCCGTGCCGGGGGATCTCGATGGCGCTCTTGGGGATCAGCGCGCCGTAGGCGACGACCGGGCAGCAGTCCGGATCGATCTCGCGCAGCCGGGCCTGGAACTCCGGGTCGCGCGGCCGGGTGGGCTTGAGGACCTCGATGCCGGCTTCCTCGGCGCGCTCGGCGACGGGACTGGCGACGAGGCGCCGGCCTCGGCCGGCGGGTGCGTCGGGCCGGGTGACCACGGCGGCGACCTCGTGCCGCCCGGAGGCGATCAGAGCGTCCAGGGCGGGCACGGCAACCTCGGGGGTGCCTGCGAAGACGAGCTTCACTGGGGTCTACCTCGCTATCTCGGCTGTCAGCAGCGCATCAGTCTATGGGCTGCCCGCCCGCGGTCCCACCTGCGCGTCGGACGTACCCCACGGGCCCGGCGAGGGGGCGTACGCACACACGCGCGCTCCTCGCATATGCCGACACGCCCCCATAGCGTGACCTGGCCGCCCGGTGACGCGTTGGTCAAGAGAGATTGACCGAAACGGGCCGCGAAACAGAACGGTGTCTGCGGCCCTGTCCGCTCTTCAGCACCGGTTCGAGAGGCTTCTTCATGGCCGACCACGCCACCCACGACGCCCAAGCACGGGCCAGCCTGCACCTGCTGGTGCGGGACATCGAGCGGGTTCGCCGGCAGGTGGATGCTCTGCGTACGCTCACCGCCCAGCTCGGCAACGTCTACCGCCCGCGTCGCTCGGGTCCCTCCACGGGCTTCGTCGTCTACGGCCGGGCGCCCGCGCCGACCGTCCGCCTCGCACAGGAGCTGCGGGACAGCGTCGAGACGCTGGTCACCGCCGCGGTGGATTTCGACCGCTCGCTCGGCTTCTCGTGGGACGCGGTCGGCTCGGCGCTCGGCGTCACCAAGCAGGCCGTGCACCGGCGCTACGGTGCCCGGCGCGCGCAGAGCCCCGAGGCCGTCGAGCGCGAGCCGCTGGCCGAGGGCACGACGACCCGGACCCTGGGGCCCCTGCCCACGGTCCCTGCGGCCCGCTCGGTGCCGCCGCAGCCGGTGCGGGTGGACACCCAGACGCACGCCCCTGCGGCGGCGGCTCCGGCAGCGGCCGTGGCAGGGGCTGTGGCCGTGGCCGCGACAGGTGCCGGGGCCGTGACAGGTGCCGGGGCCGTGACAGGTGCCCGGCCCGGGGCGTTTCCCGGCCCGCGCAACGGCTGACCCGTTCCCGCCGGGACGCCGACCCCCGACGGACCCCGCCCCCGACGGCGCGACCCACCCGGTCGCTCCGCCGGGGGCGTCTTGCGTCCCCGGTGTGTCTTGCGTCCCCGGTGGCAGGGCTCCTCCGCCCCGCGGGCGACGCGCCGGCCACCGCCGCGAGGGTCCCCCTCGGAGGGCCCGGGCCCCCGGCCGTCAGCCGATCTCCGGCGGGTCGATCCGGACCCGGACGGCCTCCGACGCCGGAGCGCCCCGCGCCAGCCGGGCCGCCTGCGCCGCCTTCAGGGCCGCGGCCAGCGCGGCCCCGCTGCCCGGCGGGACGCGGACCAGTGCCCGCTCCCCCGGCGAGGCCTCGCCGCGCCGTCCCGGCAACGGGACCGGGCCCAGGACCTCCGCGTCCGCCGGCAGTGCGGCGCCCGCCAGGAAGGCCTCGACGGCCTCGGCGGAGCCCGCAGCGACCGCCGCCATCCGGGAGACCGGCGGGAAGCCCAGCTGGGCCCGCTCCGCGAGTTCCCGTACCGCGTGCCCGACGGGGTCCCACCGCACGAGCGCCTGGACCGGGCGCAGCGTGGGCTCGGCGACCACCACGACCTGCCCGTCGCCCCGTACCAGCGAGGCCGCGGCGATCCAGCGCCGCAGCGCGTCCTCGCCCGCCCGCAGGTCCGGCCGGGTCAGCATGGCCCAGCCGTCCAGCAGCAGGGCGGCCGCGTATCCGTCGCCCGTGGCGACGGGTTCGGCGCCGGGCGTGCACACGACCAGCGCGGGCCGGTCCGGCACCTCGTCGAGGACGTGGTCGCGCCCGGAGGTCCGTACGGGCACGGCCGGGAAGGCCCGCCCCAGTTCCTCGGCGGTGCGCCGGGCACCGACCACCTGGGCCCGCAGCCGGAAGGATCCGCATTCCTCGCAGTGCCAGCCGCTCTCCTGCCGTCCGCACCATCCGCAGTGCAGGTCCCGCTCGTCGGGGGCCTCGAGGGGCCCCGCGCAGACCGTGCAGCGGGCCGGGGTCCGGCACCGTTCGCACGCCAGCCGGGGCACGTAGCCGCGCCGGGGCACCTGTACGAGCACGGGCCCGGTCTTCAGTCCCTCCCGTACGGTCTCCCACGCAAGGCTCGGCAGCCGGGCGGCCCGCGCCGCGCCGTCGCGGGCCAGGAGTTCGTCGCCGACGGTCCGGATCCGGGGCGCGTACTTCCGTACCGTCTCCCGGTCGGCCGCCAGCGGGCGGGCCCAGCCCGACTCGACGAGCTGGGCGGCCTCCACGGTGCAGCTGGTGCCGCCCGCCAGGAAGGCGCAGCCGTCGGTGACCGCGCGCAGTTCCAGTACCTCGCGGACATGCGGGAAGGGGGCGTGGTCGTCGCTGTGGCTGGAGTCCCCGTCGTCCCAGACGGCGACCAGGCCGAGGTCCTGGACGGGGGCGAACATGGCGGCCCGCGTGCCGACCACGGCCCGCACCGAGCCCCGGCTGACGGCGAGCCACTGGCGGTAGCGCTTCTCGGGCCCCGACTCGGCGGTGAGCAGCGCGTGCCGTCCCTCGCCGAGCAGGGCGGTCAGGGCGGCGTCCACGCGGGAGGCGGTACGCCCGTCGGGGACCACGGCCAGGGCGCCGCGGCCGGAGGCGAGGGTCGCGGCCATGGCGCGGGCCAGCTCGTCCGCCCAGCCGGGGCCGGGCAGGGCGGTCCACACCGCACGCGGGGTGGACCCGGCGGCCAGGGCCCTGAGGAAGCCGGGGCCCGCGGCGTACCGCTCCCAGCCGGCGGGCTCGGGCGCGGGGGGCGGCGGCAGCGGCTCGGGGGACGGTTTGGCTTCGGCGCGGGCGTTGCGCGGCGGCAGCGCGAGCTGGAGCACGTCGGCGAGGCTGCCCGCGTACCGGTCGGCGACGGCGCGGGCGAGGGCGAGCATGCGGGGGCCGAGGACGACCTCGGAGGAGACGACCTGGGCGAGCGCGGCGAGCGCGCCGTTGTAGTCGGACTCGGCGCGGCGCTCGACGACGAAGCCGTCGATGAGTCCGCCGCCCTCGCGGCGGCCGCCGTGCACCTGGTGGGAGCCGGCGCCGAAGCGGACCCGGACGCGGACTCCGGGCTGCGCGGTCTCGGCGAGGTCGGCGGGGACGGCGTAGTCCCACAGCTGGTCGAGGTGGAGCACGCCCTTGTTGACGAGGATCCGGGCGACGGGCAGTTCCTCGGCGAGGGCCGCTCCGCGCCAGGTCCGCGGCTTGGCCTTGGGCGCCTTGGCCTTCGCCTCGGCGATCGTCTCCCGGATCAGGGCGAGCTGCTCCGGCGGACCGCCCGGCCCGCTCCGCTCCCCCGCGTCATTGGTGCTGCTCACACCCGCATTCTTACCAAACCCCACCGACAACGGCCGGGCCCGGCGGCGGCGCCCGCACCTCCTGCGGTGTCACGGGCACGCGCGAGGCCCCGGACCGCTGGGGTCCGGGGCCTCGCGTACGGCGGAACTACCGCCGGGGGGTCTTACAGACCTGCGGCGGCGCGCAGGGCGTCGACGCGGTCGGTGCGCTCCCAGGTGAAGTCCGGCAGCTCGCGGCCGAAGTGGCCGTAGGCGGCGGTCTGGGCGTAGATCGGGCGGAGCAGGTCGAGGTCGCGGATGATCGCGGCCGGACGCAGGTCGAAGACCTGGCCGATCGCGTCCTCGATCTTCTGCACGTCCACCTTGTGGGTGCCGAAGGTCTCGACGAAGAGGCCCACGGGTTCGGCCTTGCCGATGGCGTAGGCGACCTGGACCTCACAGCGCGAGGCGAGGCCGGCGGCGACGACGTTCTTGGCGACCCAGCGCATGGCGTAGGCGGCGGAGCGGTCGACCTTGGAGGGGTCCTTGCCGGAGAAGGCGCCGCCGCCGTGGCGGGCCATGCCGCCGTAGGTGTCGATGATGATCTTGCGGCCGGTGAGGCCGGCGTCGCCCATCGGGCCGCCGATCTCGAAGCGCCCGGTCGGGTTGACCAGCAGGCGGTAGCCCTCGGTGTCGAGCTTGATGCCGTCCTCGACGAGCTGCGCGAGGACGTGCTCCACGACGAATTCGCGGATGTCCGGGGCGAGCAGCGAGTCCAGGTCGATGTCCGCCGCGTGCTGCGAGGACACGACGACCGTGTCCAGGCGCACGGCCTTGTCGCCGTCGTACTCGATGGTGACCTGGGTCTTGCCGTCGGGCCGCAGGTACGGGATGGTCCCGTTCTTGCGGACCTCGGACAGCCGCTTGGAGAGGCGGTGCGCGATGTGGATCGGGAGCGGCATCAGCTCCGGGGTCTCGTCGCACGCGTAGCCGAACATCAGGCCCTGGTCGCCTGCGCCCTGCTTGTCGAGCTCGTCTTCGTCGCCCTCGACCCGCTTCTCGTACGCGGTGTCGACGCCCTGCGCGATGTCCGGGGACTGCGCGCCGATCGACACCGACACGCCGCAGGAGGCGCCGTCGAAGCCCTTCTTCGAGGAGTCGTAACCGATCTCGAGGATCTTGTCGCGGACGAGCTGCGCGATCGGCGCGTACGCCTTCGTCGTCACCTCGCCGGCGATGTGGACGAGACCGGTGGTGATCAGGGTCTCCACGGCCACGCGCGAAGTGGGGTCCTCGGTGAGGAGCGCGTCGAGGATGGTGTCGCTGATCTGGTCAGCGATCTTGTCGGGGTGACCCTCGGTCACGGACTCCGAGGTGAACAAGCGACGGGACACAACGCTCCCTGGGGTTGCAGCGGCTGCTGGCTGATCATGGGCGGAACCACATCGGAGGCTGCGCCCGATCACGTTCCGAATGCAGTTTATCGGTCGCCACCGTGCACGGGACCACCTGTCTCGCCCTGTGGGAGGCGTGTGACCTGCGGCACTCCATTCTGACGTAAAGAGATGCCTGCGGAAAGAGCCGCCGCTCAGGCGCGTCGCGGCGCGATGCGCAGGACGACGTGATCCCAAATGACCTCGGCGAGTGCTTCCTTCGGACCGTAGGGCACGGCCGTCTCGGTTCCGTCGGAGGCCAGAACCACCGCTTCGTTCTCCTCCGAACCGAAGGTCTTGGTCTCCCCGACCTCGTTCACGACGAGGAGATCACACCCCTTGCGGAGGAGTTTGGCGCGGCCGTTGGCGAGCACGTCGTCCGTCTCCGCCGCGAACCCCACGACGACCTGGCCCTCCCGGGCGCGGTCGGCGGAAATCTCGGCGAGAACGTCCGGATTGCGTACGAGGGCCACCGGCGCCGGCTCCTGCCCGTCCTTCTTCTTGATCTTCCCGCTCGCGTAGGCGGACGGCCGGAAGTCCGCCACGGCCGCCGCCATCACCACGGCGTCGGCGTCCGCGGCGGCCTTGACCACCGCCTCGCGCAGCTGCAGGGCGGTCCCGACCCGTACGACGTCCACCCCGGCCGGGTCGGCCAGGGCGGCGTTCGCGGAGATCAGGGTGACCCTGGCCCCCCGCGCGACGGCGGTGCGGGCCAGGGCGTAGCCCTGCTTGCCGGAGGAGCGGTTGCCGAGGAAGCGGACCGGGTCCAGCGGCTCACGGGTACCGCCCGCGCTGACCACCACGTGCCGGCCGGCGAGGTCGGGCTCGGCCGCCCCGCGCGCCAGGACCCCGCGGCAGACCTCGAAGATCTCCTCGGGATCGGGCAGCCGCCCCTTGCCGGTGTCCTTGCCGGTGAGCCGCCCGACGGCGGGCTCGATGACCACGGCGCCGCGGCGGCGCAGCGTGGCGACGTTCTCCTGGGTGGCCGGGTGCTCCCACATCTCGGTGTGCATCGCGGGTGCGAACACGACGGGGCAGCGCGCGGTGAGCAGGGTGTTGGTGAGCAGGTCGTCGGCGAGCCCGTGGGCGGCCTTGGCCAGCATGTCGGCGGTGGCCGGGGCGACGACGACGAGGTCGGCGGTCTGGCCGATGCGCACGTGCGGCACTTCGTGGACGGACTCCCAGACCTCGGTGGAGGCCGGATGACCGGAGAGGGCGGCCCAGGTGGCCTCGCCGACGAAGTTCAAGGACGACGCCGTCGGCACCACGCGCACGTCGTGTCCGGATTCGGTCAGCCGGCGCAGGAGCTCGCACGCCTTGTAAGCGGCGATCCCGCCACTGACTCCGAGTACGACCTTCGGCTTACCCACCACACACGCCCCTTCGGCTGGTCCCCGTACGCACACCTGATGACACCTATGACACACCACAGGCCCGGCAGATGTTCTGCCGGGCCTGTGGTGAAAGGAGAACTCGCGCCTTACTGAGCCGGGGCCTCGATGGCCTCGGCGGTCAGCAGACCCGCGTTGATCTCGCGCAGCGCGATCGAAAGCGGCTTCTCGTGGACGTGGGTGTCCACCAGCGGGCCGACGTACTCGAGCAGGCCCTCACCGAGCTGCGAGTAGTACGCGTTGATCTGACGCGCACGCTTGGCCGCGTAGATCACGAGGCTGTACTTCGAGTCCGTGGCCTCGAGCAGCTCGTCGATCGGCGGGTTGATGATGCCCTCGGGCGCGGTGATGGAAGAGGACACGCTCTACCTTCCGAAGATGGGTTGAAAGATCGGAACGTTGGACGAACACCGATCGACTGAAACATCGATCAACGATCAAACAACATTCATCAAGGCTAGCAGCTCGCGCGCCACGTCCTCGACCGAGGTGTTGACCAGGGTGGTGTCGAACTCGGGCTCGGCAGCCAGTTCGATCTTGGCGCTGGCGAGCCGACGCTCGATGACCTCTGCCGATTCGGTACCCCGGCCGGTGAGCCGGCGGACCAGCTCGTCCCAGCTCGGAGGCGCCAGGAAGACCAGCTGCGCCTCCGCCAGCGACTCGCGGACGAGTCGCGCGCCCTGGAGATCGATCTCCAGCAGGACCGGCTCGCCGTTCTCCAGGCGTTCCAGCACTGCGCCGCGCGGTGTGCCGTAGCGGTTGCCCGCGAATTCGGCCCACTCCAGCAGCTCGCCGTTGGCGATCAGCTTGTCGAACTCGTCGTCGTTGACGAAGAAGTAGTGGATTCCGTGTCGCTCACCGGGCCGCGGCTTGCGGGTGGTGGCCGACACCGAGAGCCAGACCTCGGGGTGGACCTTGCGCATATGCGCGACGACCGTGCTCTTGCCGACCCCCGAAGGGCCGGAGAGCACGGTCAGCCGCGGACGAACCTCTGCTGCCATAGACCGATTATCCAGCTTCTCGGGACTGCTTGAGAACGCCGGGGGACCGTCAGGCAACGCTCTAGCCGGCAGGAGTGCCGAACTCACGCTCCAGGGAAGCGATCTGGTTGGAACCGAGACCTCGAACACGCCGGGACTCGGAGATGCCGAGGCGCTCCATGATCTGCTTGGCGCGCACCTTGCCCACGCCAGGCAGGGACTCCAGGAGTGCGGAGACCTTCATCTTGCCGATGACGTCATTCTCCTGGCCCGTCTTGATGACGTCTTGGAGGGAGGCGCCGGAATGCTTGAGTCGATTCTTCACCTCGGCCCGCTCCCGGCGAGCCGCGGCGGCCTTTTCGAGCGCTGCTGCGCGCTGTTCAGGGGTAAGGGGCGGAAGAGCCACGCCTACGTCACCTCGGATGTCGAACTGTCGGATACGGACCAGTGCGGAGCCGGAAGGCACCACACCAGGGAAGCGCCCGAACAGCAGTGGTGCTCGATCGCTGTTCGTTCACTCTGGTCGGAGACTAGCGGCCATGACCGCTCCAGTCAGCGAGAACGGACGAAAAGTCCTGGTCAGCCTCCACTGAACCGTACATCACGGACAAAGTACCCCTGTTTTGTCCGGTGAAAGACGTTCGAATTTCGTCAGACAGTGCGATGAGCTCGGCCGATGGCGTCCTCGAACGCTCCGGTTCGCGCCCGCCGAGTGCCGAACGCGGCCCTCCGGGCCCCTCGCCGCCGCGGACGGATCACCGAACGGGCCGTGCCGACATGTCGACATATCCGGGTCCTCGGGCAGGTACCGGCCCCGTCCCGGTGACGGGGCCGCGCGCGGCGCCGGGCCGTCAGACGGAGACGGCCTCGCGGATCTCCTCCGCGAAGGCGCGGGCCGAGGCCCGCAGCGCACCGGCGTCCGGGCCGTGCCGCAGTACGCCCCGCGACACGTTCGGGACGACGTTGCGGACGGCCGCGCCGAAGACCGCCGGGAGGTCCGCCGCCGCCGCGCCCTGCGCGCCGATGCCGGGGGCCAGCAGCGGCCCGTTGATGTCCAGGTCGAAGGAGGACAGGTCTCCGAGGGTCGCGCCCACGACGGCTCCGAAGGAGCCCATCGGGGAGGCCCCCGCGTTCTCCGCCGCCAGGTGCCCCAGCATCGTCGCGCCGATCGAGAGGCCGTCCGACCGCACCGCCCGCTGGACCTCCGCGCCCTCCGGGTTCGAGGTCAGGGCCAGGACGAACAGGCCCGCCCCGGAGGCGCGGGCCAGGTCGATCGCCGGGGCGAGGGAGCCGTAGCCCAGGTACGGGGAGACGGTGAGCGCGTCGGAGAAGAGCGGCGAGGACGGCGACAGGAAGGTCTCCGCGTACGCGGCCATGGTCGAGCCGATGTCGCCGCGCTTGGCGTCCATGACGACCAGCGTGCCCGCCGCGCGGGCGTCCGCGACCGTACGCTCCAGGACGGCGACGCCCTTCGATCCGAACCGCTCGAAGAAGGCGGCCTGCGGCTTGAAGACCGCGACCGAGTCCGCCAGGGCCTCGACCACCGTGCGGGAGAACTTCTCCAGGCCGGCCACGTCGTCGTCCAGGCCCCAGGAGTCCAGCAGGGCCGCGTGCGGGTCGATGCCCACGCACAGCGGTCCGCGGGCGTCCATCGCCGCGCGCAGCCGCGTACCGAAGGGGATCACGGGGGCAGAGGTCACAGTGCGGCCTTTCGGTTTTCGGCGCCCACCGCTTCGGCGAGCGTCGCGTACGGGCTGGCGGCCAGGCGCGCGGCGAGGCCCTTGTGGATGGCGCGGGCGTAGAACGGGCCCTCGTAGATGAAGGCGCTGTAGCCCTGGATCAGGGTCGCGCCCGCCAGGATCCGCTGCCAGGCGTCCTCGGCGTTCTCGATGCCGCCGACGCCGACGAGCACCAGACGGTCCCCCACGCGCGCGTAGAGGCGGCGCAGGACCTCCAGGGAGCGCTCCTTGACGGGGGCGCCGGACAGGCCCCCGGTCTCCTTGACCAGGGAGGGGGAGGACTTCAGGCCCAGGCCTTCCCGGGCGATCGTGGTGTTGGTGGCGATGATGCCGTCCAGGCCGAGCTCCAGCGCGAGGTCGGCCACCGCGTCCACGTCCTCGTCGGCGAGGTCCGGAGCGATCTTGACCAGCAGCGGGACCCGGCGGTCGGCCACGGCGCGGTCGGCGGCCTCGCGGACGGCCGTCAGCAGCGGGCGCAGCGACTCGGTGGCCTGGAGGTTGCGCAGGCCCGGCGTGTTCGGCGAGGAGACGTTGACGACGAGGTAGTCGGCGTGGCGGGCGAGGCGCTCGGTGGAGGTGACGTAGTCCGCGACCGCCTCTTCCTCGGGGACGGTCTTGGTCTTGCCGATGTTGACGCCGACGACCGTCCTGCCGCGCCGTGCGCCGAGGGCGGCGCTGCGGGCGGCCAGGCGCGCGGCGACGGCCGCCGAGCCCTCGTTGTTGAAGCCCATGCGGTTGATCAGCGCGCGGTCCGGGACCAGCCGGAACAGCCGCTTCTTCGGGTTGCCCGGCTGGGCCTCGGCCGTGACGGTGCCGATCTCGATGTGGTCGAAGCCGAGCATCGACATCCCGTCGATGGCCACGGCGTTCTTGTCGAAGCCGGCGGCGAGCCCGAAGGGGCCGTGCATCCGCAGGCCCAGGGTCTCGGTGCGCAGGGCCTCGTAGCGGGGGGCCAGGGCGGCGGCGACGAAGGTGCGCAGCACCGGCGTGCGGGCCGTGAGGCGGATCCAGCGGAAGGCCGCGTAGTGGGCCTCCTCGGGGTCCATCCGCTTGAAGACCAGGTTGAAGAAGAGTTTGTACATGGGAAGAAGATCTCTCCTGCGCTCATGAAGAGGGGGACATCCGTCGCGCGTCGCGCATCAGATGTCCCCCTCCCCGGGTCGGGCTGCTAGTCGCGGGCCGCGATCAGGTGCTCCGCGTGCTCCTGGAGCGAGCGGACGCCCACGTCGCCGCGGTTGAGCGCGTCGATGCCCTGGACGGCCGCGGCGAGCGCCTGGACCGTGGTGAGGCACGGGACGCTGCGCGCCACGGCGGCGGTGCGGATCTCGTAGCCGTCGAGGCGGCCGCCGGTGCCGTACGGGGTGTTGACGATCAGGTCGACCTGGCCGTCGTGGATGAGCTGGACGACGGTCTTCTCGCCGTTCGGGCCCTCGCCCTCGCTGAGCTTGCGCACGACGGTGGCGTTGATGCCGTTGCGGCGCAGCACCTCCGCGGTGCCGGAGGTGGCGAGCAGTTCGAAGCCGTGGGCGACGAGCTCGCGCGCCGGGAAGATCATCGATCGCTTGTCGCGGTTGGCGACGGAGATGAACGCGCGGCCCTTGGTGGGCAGCGGGCCGTAGGCGCCGGCCTGCGACTTGGCGTACGCGGTGCCGAAGACGGAGTCGATGCCCATGACCTCGCCGGTGGAGCGCATCTCGGGGCCGAGGACGGTGTCGACGCCGCGGCCGTGGATGTCGCGGAAGCGCGACCACGGCATGACGGCCTCCTTGACGGAGATCGGCGCGTCGAGCGGCAGGGTGCCGCCGTCGCCGGTCTTCGGGAGCATGCCCTCTTCGCGCAGTTCGGCGATGGTGGTGCCGAGCGAGATGCGGGCGGCGGCCTTCGCGAGCGGGACGGCGGTCGCCTTCGAGGTGAAGGGGACGGTCCGGGAGGCGCGCGGGTTGGCCTCGAGGACGTAGAGGATGTCGCCCGCCATCGCGAACTGGATGTTGATCAGGCCGCGGACGCCGACGCCCTTGGCGATGGCCTCGGTGGAGGCGCGCAGCCGCTTGATGTCGTAGCCGCCGAGGGTGATCGGGGGCAGGGCGCAGGCCGAGTCGCCGGAGTGGATGCCGGCCTCCTCGATGTGCTCCATGACGCCGCCGAGGTAGAGCTCGGTGCCGTCGTAGAGGGCGTCGACGTCGATCTCGATGGCGTCGTCGAGGAAGCGGTCGACGAGGACCGGGCGGGTCGGGGAGATCTCGGTGGACTCGGCGATGTACGAGGACAGTCGCTCTTCGTCGTAGACGATCTCCATGCCGCGGCCGCCGAGCACGTACGAGGGGCGTACGAGGACGGGGTAGCCGATCTCGTCGGCGATGGCCTTGGCGCCGGCGAAGGTGGTGGCGGTGCCGTGCTTGGGGGCGGGCAGGCCGGCGTCGGCGAGGACCTGGCCGAAGGCGCCGCGGTCCTCGGCGGCGTGGATGGCCTCCGGCGGGGTGCCGACGACGGGGACGCCGTTGTCCTTGAGGGCCTGGGCGAGGCCCAGGGGGGTCTGGCCGCCGAGCTGGACGATGACGCCGGCGATGGGGCCGGCCAGCGACTCGGCGTGGACGATCTCCAGCACGTCTTCGAGCGTCAGCGGCTCGAAGTACAGGCGGTCGGAGGTGTCGTAGTCCGTGGAGACGGTCTCCGGGTTGCAGTTGACCATCACGGTCTCGTAGCCGGCGTCGCTGAGGGCGAAGGAGGCGTGGACGCAGGAGTAGTCGAACTCGATGCCCTGGCCGATGCGGTTCGGGCCGGAGCCCAGGATGATGACCGCGGGCTTCTCGCGGGGGGCGACCTCGGACTCCTCGTCGTACGAGGAGTAGAAGTACGGGGTCTTCGCGGCGAACTCGGCGGCGCAGGTGTCGACCGTCTTGTAGACCGGGCGGACGCCCAGCGCGTGGCGGACCTCGCGGACGACGTCCTCGCGCAGGCCGCGGATCTCGGCGATCTGGGAGTCGGAGAAGCCGTGGCGCTTCGCTTCGGCGAGGAGCTCGGGGTGGAGCTTGTCGGCGGCGGCCAGCTCGTCCGCGATCTCCTTGATGAGGAAGAGCTGGTCGACGAACCAGGGGTCGATCTTCGTGGACTCGAAGACCTCTTCCTGGGTGGCGCCCGCGCGGATGGCCTGCATGACGGTGTTGATGCGGCCGTCGGTCGGGCGGACCGCGGTGGCGAGGAGCTCTTCCTTGTCGCCGAGGGGGCCGACGAAGGTGAACTGCGAGCCCTTCTTCTCCAGGGAGCGCAGGGCCTTCTGGAGGGCCTCGGTGAAGTTGCGGCCGATGGCCATGGCCTCGCCCACCGACTTCATGGTGGTGGTGAGGGTGGCGTCGGCGTGGGGGAACTTCTCGAAGGCGAAGCGCGGGGCCTTGACGACGACGTAGTCGAGGGACGGCTCGAAGGAGGCCGGGGTCTTCTCGGTGATGTCGTTGGGGACCTCGTCGAGCGTGTAGCCGATGGCCAGCTTGGCGGCGATCTTGGCGATCGGGAAGCCGGTGGCCTTCGACGCGAGCGCCGAGGAGCGCGAGACGCGCGGGTTCATCTCGATGACGATGACGCGGCCGTCGACCGGGTCGATGGCGAACTGGATGTTGCAGCCGCCGGTGTCGACGCCGACCTCGCGGATGATCGCGATGCCGATGTCGCGCAGCCGCTGGTACTCGCGGTCGGTGAGCGTCATGGCCGGGGCGACGGTGATCGAGTCGCCGGTGTGGACGCCCATCGGGTCGAAGTTCTCGATGGAGCAGACGACGACGACGTTGTCCTTGGTGTCGCGCATCAGCTCCAGCTCGTACTCCTTCCAGCCGAGGATGGACTCCTCCAGGAGCACCTCGGTGGTCGGGGAGAGCGTGAGGCCCTGGCCGGCGATGCGGCGCAGCTCGTCCTCGTCGTGGGCGAAGCCGGAGCCGGCGCCGCCCATGGTGAAGGAGGGGCGCACGACGACGGGGTAGCCGCCGAGGGTGTCGACGCCCTGGATGACGTCGTCCATCGTGTGGCAGATGACCGAGCGGGCGGACTCGCCGTAGCCGATCTTGGCCTTGACGGCCTCGACGACGCCCTTGAAGAGCTCGCGGTCCTCGCCCTTGTTGATGGCCTCGACGTTGGCGCCGATGAGCTCGACGTTGTACTTCTCGAGCACGCCCTGTTCGTGCATGGAGATCGCGGTGTTGAGCGCGGTCTGGCCGCCGAGGGTCGGGAGCAGCGCGTCGGGGCGCTCCTTCGCGATGATCTTCTCGACGAATTCCGGGGTGATCGGCTCGACGTACGTGGCGTCGGCGATCTCCGGGTCGGTCATGATCGTGGCGGGGTTGGAGTTCACCAGGATGACCCGCAGGCCCTCGGCCTTGAGGATGCGGCAGGCCTGGGTGCCGGAGTAGTCGAACTCGGCTGCCTGTCCGATGACGATCGGGCCGGAGCCGATGACCAGGACGGACTGGATATCGGTGCGCTTAGGCACGCTCGGCCTCCATCAGCGATACGAAACGGTCGAAGAGGTACGCGGCGTCGTGCGGGCCGGCGGCCGCCTCGGGGTGGTACTGGACGGAGAAGGCCGGCTGGTCGAGCAGCTGGAGGCCTTCGACGACCTGGTCGTTCAGGCAGACGTGCGAGACCTCGGCGCGCCCGTAGGCGGTGTCCGAGACCTTGTCGAGGGGCGCGTCCACGGCGAAGCCGTGGTTGTGCGCGGTGACCTCGACCTTGCCGGTGGTGCGGTCCTGGACCGGCTGGTTGATGCCGCGGTGGCCGTACTTCAGCTTGTAGGTGCCGAAGCCGAGCGCGCGGCCCAGGATCTGGTTGCCGAAGCAGATGCCGAAGAGCGGGGTCTTGCGCGCGAGGACGCCCTGCATGACGGCGACGGGGCCGTCGGCGGTGGCCGGGTCGCCCGGGCCGTTGGAGAAGAACACGCCGTCGGGGTTGACCGCGTAGACGTCCTCGACGGTGGCGGTGGCGGGCAGGACGTGGACCTCGATGCCGCGCTCGGCCATCCGGTGCGGGGTCATGCCCTTGATGCCGAGGTCCACGGCGGCCACGGTGAACTTCTTCTCACCGATGGCGGGGACGACGTACGCCTCCTTGGTGGCGACCTCGGCGGAGAGGTTGGCGCCCTTCATCTGCGGGGCTTCCTGGACGCGGGCCAGCAGAGCCGCGTCGTCGGCGATCGAGGCGCCCGAGAAGATGCCGACGCGCATGGCGCCGCGCTCGCGCAGGTGGCGGGTCAGGGCCCGGGTGTCGACACCGGAGATCCCGACGACGCCCTGCTTGACGAGCTCCTCGTCGAGCGAGCGCTGCGAGCGCCAGTTCGAGGGGATCCGTGCGGGGTCGCGTACGACGTATCCCGCGACCCAGATGCGGGAGGATTCGGGGTCCTCGTCGTTGACGCCCGTGTTGCCCACGTGCGGGGCGGTCATCACGACGACCTGCCGGTGGTACGACGGGTCGGTGAGGGTCTCCTGGTACCCGGTCATCCCGGTGGAGAACACGGCCTCGCCGAAGGTCTCCCCCACAGCGCCGTAGGCGCGGCCGCGGAAGATCCGGCCGTCCTCCAGGACGAGTACGGCGGGAGCTTTGGCTGCTCCCCTGGTGGAGGTCGTCATCGTTCGGCGCCTTCCGTCGTGTGCGAGTGGTTCATGGAGTTGATTGCTTCGACCCAGGCGGCGTGTTCGGCCGCGCGGTCGGAGCGGAATCCGGAGTCGATCTCCTTGTCACCGTGCGCCCAGGTGACGACGAGCAGACCGCCCTCGGTGAGTACCTTGCCCGCGATTCCCTTGTCGAGGCGGGCGCCGCGCAGTCGCGCGGCCGGTACGAAGAAGTCGGTGGCACCCGGACGGACCACGTCGAGGCCCGCGTCGGTGAGCGTGAGCTCGACCCGGCTGCGGACGCCCAGGCCGTGGGCGACGATCCGGTCGAGCCACTGCCCGGCGGTGGTGGACCCGTGGTACCGGCCGGTCAGCGCCAGCCGGTGTGCGGGGAGGCCGCCGGGGGCGGTGGGCAGCTCCGGCAGATCGCTCTGCAGGGTGCCGCGCCATTTCCAGCCCTGCCGCATCAGCCAGTAGACGAAGGCGATGAAGACGAGCAGACCGGCCACCCACGCGATGCGGGCGCCCCAGTCCGTCACCTCCGCCGACTGCCGTTCGGCCTCGGCGGCCAGTTGGATTACTGCAGGTGTCACGCCAGCGTCCCGTCCACGACCGTTGCCCGGCCCCGCAGGAAGGTGTGAGTGACGCGACCCGGCAGCTCACGGCCTTCGTAAGGCGTGTTGCGGCTGCGGGAGGCGAAGTGTGCGGGGTCCACGACACCACGGTACGAGGTATCGACCAAGGTCAGGTTCGCGGGTTCACCTGCCGAGACGGGGCGTCCGTGATGCGGAAGGCCGCCGATGCGCGCCGGCGCGAAGGACATCCGCTCGGCGACGCCCGCCCAGTCGAGCAGGCCGGTCTCCACCATCGTCTGCTGGACGACGGCGAGCGCGGTCTCCAGGCCCACCATGCCCATGGCGGCGGCGGCCCACTCGCAGTCCTTGTCCTCGTGCGGGTGCGGGGCGTGGTCGGTGGCGACGATGTCGATCGTGCCGTCGGCGAGCGCCTCGCGCAGGGCCATGACGTCGGCCTCCGTGCGCAGCGGCGGGTTCACCTTGTAGACCGGGTTGTACGAGCGCACGAGCTCGTCGGTGAGGAGCAGGTGGTGGGGGGTGACCTCGGCGGTGACGTCGATGCCGCGGGACTTGGCCCAGCGGACGATCTCGACGGAGCCGGCCGTGGAGAGGTGGCAGATGTGCACGCGGGAGCCGACGTGCTCGGCGAGGAGCACGTCGCGGGCGATGACCGACTCTTCGGCGACGGCCGGCCAGCCGCCGAGGCCCAGTTCGGCGGAGACGACGCCCTCGTTCATCTGGGCGCCCTCCGTGAGGCGGGGCTCCTGGGCGTGCTGGGCGACGACTCCGCCGAAGGCCTTCACGTACTCCAGGGCGCGGCGCATGATCACGGCGTCGTCCACGCACTTGCCGTCGTCGGAGAAGACGGTGACGCGGGCGGCGGACTCGTGCATGGCGCCCAGCTCGGCGAGCTTCTTGCCCTCCAGGCCGACGGTGACGGCGCCGATGGGCTGCACGTCGCAGTAGCCGGACTCCTTGCCCAGGCGCCATACCTGCTCGACGACTCCGGCGGTGTCGGCGACGGGGAAGGTGTTGGCCATGGCGAAGACGGCGGTGTAGCCGCCGGAGGCTGCGGCGCGGGTGCCGGTGAGGACGGTCTCGGAGTCCTCGCGGCCGGGCTCGCGCAGGTGGGTGTGGAGGTCGACGAGGCCGGGGAGGAGGATCCGGCCGGCTGCCTCGATGACGGTCGCGTCACCGGCGTCCAGGTCCGCGCCGACGGCGGCGATGGTCTCGCCGTCGATCAGGACGTCCTGCGCCTCGCCACCGAGTACCTTCGCGCCACGAATCAGGATCTTGCTCATGGTTACTTGTTCTCCTCGGTGCGGGAAGCGGTGGAGCTGGTGGTGACGGCGGGCTCGGAGCCTCCGAGCAGCAGGTACAGGACGGCCATGCGGATCGAGACGCCGTTGGCGACCTGCTCGACGACCGTGCAGCGGTCGGAGTCGGCGACCTCCGCGGTGATCTCCATGCCGCGGACCATCGGGCCGGGGTGCATCACGATGGCGTGCTCGGGCATCCGCGCCATGCGGGCGCCGTCCAGCCCGTAGCGGCGGGAGTACTCGCGCTCGGTCGGGAAGAAGGCGGCGTTCATCCGCTCGCGCTGCACGCGCAGCATCATGACCGCGTCGGACTTCGGCAGGACCGCGTCCAGGCTGTACGAGATCTCGCAGGGCCAGGCCTCGACGCCGACCGGCACCAGGGTCGGCGGGGCCACGAGGGTGACCTGGGCGCCGAGGGTGTGCAGCAGGTGGACGTTGGAGCGGGCGACCCGGCTGTGCAGGACGTCGCCGACGACGGTGATCCGGCGGCCGTCGAGGTCCTTGCCGAGCCCGGCGTCCTTGCCGACCAGGCGGCGGCGCATGGTGAAGGCGTCGAGCAGGGCCTGGGTGGGGTGCTCGTGGGTGCCGTCGCCGGCGTTGATGACGGGGGCGTCGATCCAGCCGGAGGTCGCGAGCCGGTAGGGGGCGCCGGAGGCGTGGTGCCGGATGACCACGGCGTCGACGCCCATGGCTTCCAGGGTCTGCGCGGTGTCCTTGAGGGACTCGCCCTTGGAGACGCTGGAGCCCTTGGCCGCGAAGTTGATGACGTCGGCGGAGAGGCGCTTCTCGGCGGCCTCGAAGGAGATCCGGGTGCGCGTCGAGTCCTCGAAGAAGAGGTTGCAGATCGTGCGGCCGCGCAGGGTGGGCAGCTTCTTTATCGGCCGGTCCGCGACGCGGGCCATCTCCTCGGCGGTGTCGAGGATGAGGACGGCGTCGTCGCGGGTGAGGTCGGCGGCCGAGATGAGGTGGCGCTTCATCCGGGTACTCCGTAAGTCGGGGAGGGTGGCCAGGCGGACTGGCCGGGGGGGGGCGGTGCGGCGGTGCTGGGGCAGGGCTGAGCGCGGCGCGGACCCGCTCGGGGCCCGTCGCGCGCAGGAGCTAGTTCGCCGTTGCCCGGTCGGTCCGCTGGCCGAGCAGTACGGCGTCCCGGCCGTCCTCCTCCTGGAGCTGGACCTGGACGTTCTCCCGCAGCGACGTGGGGAGGTTCTTGCCGATGTAGTCGGCGCGGATCGGGAGTTCGCGGTGGCCGCGGTCGACGAGGACGGCGAGCTGCACGGCACGGGGCCGGCCGATGTCGCCGAGGGCGTCGAGGGCGGCGCGGATGGTGCGGCCGGAGAAGAGAACGTCGTCGACGAGGACGACCAGGCGGCCGTCGATGTCGTCGCCGGGAATCTCGGTGCGGCCGAT
Organism: Streptomyces sp. NPDC006544; assembly: GCF_040611715.1. Classification (NCBI taxonomy): domain Bacteria; kingdom Bacillati; phylum Actinomycetota; class Actinomycetes; order Kitasatosporales; family Streptomycetaceae; genus Streptomyces; species Streptomyces sp. NPDC006544. Next base: position 21,283 of record NZ_JBEXOV010000106.1, read on the forward strand.
GGCGCGGGCCGGCTTCATCCGCAGGTCGTCGCGGTACATGGTGATGTCGAGGGAACCGACCGGGATCTTGGATCCGGTGATCTCCTGGAGCTTGGCCGCCAGCCGGCGGGCCAGGTACACACCGCGGGTGGGGATGCCGAGGAGGACCACGTCGTCGGCGCCCTTGGCGCGTTCGACGATTTCGTGGGCGATGCGGGTCAGGACCCGCGAGATGTCCTGCGCTTCGAGAACGGGGCGCATGACACCGGACTGCTGAGTGTCCATGAAAAGGACCTCCTTCTCCGCCTCACGGGACGGACCTTAAAGGACGTCTGATGTACCTGCTCCACGGTACCAGGGGTCGTCCCGCGGGCCCGCATCGGGGCAGCCCGGGAGCCCTCTTACGTGGGGGTTGGAGACCATTCGGCTTGACGCATCCAAGTAACGCTGCGTAACCTCACAGTGAGTTACCAGCCGCGCGGCGGAGCCGCACGTGGTCCATTCGTCACAGTGTCCATGTCGTCAAAGCGTCACAGCGTCCGGGAGCGTTATGTCCAGCGAATACGCCAAGCAGCTCGGGGCCAAGCTCCGTGCCATCCGCACCCAGCAGGGCCTTTCCCTCCACGGTGTCGAGGAGAAGTCCCAGGGCCGTTGGAAGGCCGTGGTGGTCGGTTCCTACGAGCGCGGAGACCGCGCCGTGACCGTCCAGCGCCTCGCCGAGCTGGCGGACTTCTACGGGGTCCCGGTGCAGGAGCTCCTGCCGGGCACGACCCCCGGCGGCGCGGCCGAGCCGCCGCCGAAGCTGCGCCTCGACCTGGAGCGCCTGGCCCACGTCCCCGCTGAGAAGGCCGGCCCGCTGCAGCGTTACGCGGCGACCATCCAGAGCCAGCGCGGCGACTACAACGGCAAGGTGCTCTCGATCCGCCAGGACGACCTGCGCACCCTCGCCGTCATCTACGACCAGTCCCCCTCGGTGCTGACCGAGCAGCTGATCAGCTGGGGCGTGCTGGACGCGGACGCGCGCCGCGCGGTGGCGCACGAGGACATCTAGTCCGCTAGTCCGCAGCCGTCGTACCGGGCCCAGGCCCAGCAGAAACGTTACCGGCGGGTTCCGGAGAGCCGTGAGGCCCTCCGGTCCGCTGGTCGACCGGGCCGGGCTCCCACGCCAGGTCGGTGAACAGGTCGAAGGCCGCCGGGTTGGTCCCCGTGGCCTCCGGCAGATAGGCGATG
>NZ_JBEXOV010000107.1:0-22347 GCF_040611715.1 Streptomyces sp. NPDC006544
CTTCCGCTCGTTCGTTCGCAAAAAGCTACTTGACGCTAAGTAGCTTAGCGGTAAGCTACTTACAAGCGACCTACTCGGGGGGAACGATGACGGCCGCGCGAGGCCGCCTCGGCGAGGTCACGCAGCGCACGGTCGAGAACCACCCCCTCGCACGACGTACCGCGCGACGTTCCTCCCCCGTCGACCAGGGCCACCTTGCCGTAGGCCGGTGCCCGGTGGCCCCGCATCGCCTCCAGCGACCGCGCGAACCGGGCCATGACCCGGGCAGCCGCGCGCCGGTCGCGCGCGAGCAGTTCCTCCAGGTTCTCCCCCGGGAGGTCCTCGACGATCGCGAGGTCCGCCGGGCCGTGGGCGCCGTCGCCGTCGCCGTCGACGTGCCGGATCGCCGGGACGCGGACGCCGAGCGCGTCCAGCCGCGCGTGCGCTGCCAGGAACAGGCCGAGCGCGAGGCCGGGCGAGAACGGGTCGGTGAGATCGTCATCGCCTTCGGCCGTCGGCCAGTAGTTCTCGGCGTCGTCCCACAGGTAGGCGATCGCCGTCGTCGCGTCGTCCATCACCAGGCGGTACACGCCCTTCTTGCTGCCGCCCGCGACCCGTTCGACCGCCTCCAGCCGCCGGCCGCCGCCCAGCGCGGCCCGCGCCGCATCCGCCAACCGCTCTCGCGTCACTGCTCCGGGTGCCACGTTCCGAACCGCCTCTCCCCTACGTCAATCTGCGCACCCTAGGGGAACATCGGCGGGACGGCGATGCGTCCGGGATCGAGGGCGATCCGTACGAGGTCGACGGCTCTTCGGCGAAGGCGCCGGTGCGGGCTCAGGCGGCCGCGGCCGACTCGGGCGGGCAGTCGCGGCAGCGGCCCGGGTGCGGGGAGCGGAAGGCCCGCTCGCAGCCGTCGCAGGTCTGGAACGGCTCCGGACGCCCGCCCGGCCTGGCGGCCGGAGCCGGGGGCAGGTGCGGCGGGAGGAGCGTCGTGAGGCGGTACGCCAGCAGGGAGGCGGGGTTGCGCATCGGCTCGGGCAGGTTCCCGGCCAGGATCAGCCCGACGGATTCGGGGTCGGCCCCGCGGTCCAACCAGGTCGAGACCTCGGGCGCGAGCCGCCGCACGTCGCGCTCGGCCAGCAGCAGCCGCGGATCGTACCGCCGCAGCCCGGCGAGCAGATCGGCCGCACCGGGGTGCAGGGGCGCCTGCGGCTGAGGCCGCGACGGGGGCCGGGCCGCGGGCTCGACGCCGACGCCCTGCCGCGGATCAGGGCTCACGGCCGGGCCCGGGACCGGTACCGCCGACGGCTCCGGGGCCGGGGTCGGCTCGGGAGCGGAGGTCAGGGCCGGAGGCGGATTCAGGGCGGGGGCCGCGGCCAGGGCCGTCGACGGAGTCGGGGCAGAGGACGGGGCCGGGGCCGGGGCCGCCGGCAGAGTCGGAGCCATCGGCGGAGTCGGGGCCGGGGCTGGAGTCGGGGCCGGGGCCGGGACGGGCCCCAGGTCCGTCGGGGGCGCGGGCGGAGGCGGCGGGGCGGGCGGGTTCGGGGGCGCGGGCGGTGGAGCCGGAGGCGGCGACCCGGGCCGAGGCGGCGGGGCGGACCCGGGGCCTCCAGGGGCGCCCGGGCCTCCAGGGGCTCCAGAGGTGCCCGGGCCGTCGGGGGGACCGGCCCCCGGCTTGTTGTACGAGTACGTCCGGGTCACCACCTGCCCGGTGTCCAGCCGCTCGCGCCGCCGCTCCAGGTAGCCCTGGCGCTCCAGCTCCCGCAGGGCGGAAGCGAGCCGCTTCTCCCCCTCCGGGAACCGCTCGGCCAGCGCCTTGATGCCGACCGGCGCCCCGTCCGGCAGGGACTGGATGTGCGCCGCGACCCCGATGGCCGTCGCCGACAGCTCGCGGTGCTGGAGGAGGTGGTTGCCGACCACGGTGAAGTGACGCGTGTGCCACGTGTTGACGTGGATGACACCGGATCGGGGGGTCCCGGTACCAACTCGGGACGAGGCGCGCGAGGGCGCGCTAGGCTGCTCAAGAGCCATAGGGAAGCGGCTACTTCCTAATTGGTCAGGCCCTCGACCGGGATTGCAGTCCCGCCGGGGGCCGTCTCATGTTCTGTGGTGGTCGGGGCGAGCATATGCCCGCCAACCGGTCCGAAATCCAGCTCAGTTGGCACAGTTCACCCGACCGAGCGACGCGGGCCGGTGGGGTGGGGTGGGTTGGTTCTTTCTCCCGTTTCTTTGGCTCTTTTTACGTCTGGGCATCCCGGATCGCGGCTCTCCGCGACGCGGCGACGAGCGAGACCTCCGCCCGCACGGCCTTCCGACGAACCGAACCGCCGGCCCTCCCCTCGCGCCCCCGCCGTCCGCGAGCCCTTCGGCCGGCACCACCCCACCCCGACCCCCGCCCCCGCGTCGCGGATCCGCGGGATCCGGTCACCCCGGGCCCCGCGTCCCGCGTCCCGCGCACCCCGACCGAGCAGCCGTTCGACCCGGACGCGCGGCCCGGCACGAGGGGGGACACCGCACGGCCGTGCCGACGCACCCCCTCGGGCGAGGTCCTCAACCACGAGGCCCGGGCGAGCCGATCGAGCCGATCGGACCAAGCGAGCCGATCGGACGGACCGTGACGCTGCCCGGCGGCATGACGATGCCCAGCACCACGCCACCGGCCACCCAGCAGCCGATGCCGACGCCCAGCGCCACCGGCACGGAGGCCCGCGTTCCGGCGAGCAGCAGCCAGGACGCGACCACTCCACTGATCATCGCCACGTCGTTGGCGACGAAGGCGGCCTCCTTGGCGCGGGACACGGCGGAGATCAGCCGGTGCAGGACGGTCGCGGCGGCCATCAGGAGCGGCGGCGCGGCGAGGCCGGTCAGCACCGCCTTCCACCACGGGACATGCGGGGCCAGCCCCAGGGCGGCCAGCATCGCCACGGAGGCCACCACCGCGAGCAGCACCGCGAACGGCGAGAGCCGGTCGCCGTCGTACATGAGGGCCAGGCTGAAGCAGAGCGCGCCCCCGATGACCACTCCCACCACCGCGGCCCAGACCCAGGACAGCGCGCCGAAGGCGGCGAACTGGCCGGCGACCGAGCCCGCGGACACCAGGAAGGCCAGCCAGGCCGCCTTCGGCGACACGCTGTTCTCCCGCGGGGCCGGCTGGAGCCTCGCCCGGGTCCGCGGGGACCGGTCCGCCGATGCGGCCGCCGGTACGGAGAGGGGCACGGCCCGCTCCCGGGCAGCCGGGGCCGGGGCCGCGGGAACCGGGGCCGGAGCCGCCGGAACCGGGGCCGGAGCCGCCGGAACCGGAGCCGGGGCCGGGGCCGGGCCGGACGGGGCCCGAAGCGTCCGCCGGACGGCGTCACCGGCCACCGGGCCGAACCCCGGCGCGGGGCCGAACCCGGGCGGGGCCGCGGGCGGGGCCTCGTACGGCTCCGAGGAGCGGCCGGGCCGGAGCTCAGCCCGCAGCCGCGCGGCGGTGTCGGCCGCGTCGTCCGGCCGGTCCGCCGGGTCCTTGCTCAGCAGGCCCAGGATCACCGCTTCGAGGCCGGCCGGTACGTCGGGGCGCCGGCGCCGCACCGGCGCCGGTGCCTGGTACGCGTGCTGGGCGAGGATCTCCCAGCCCGTGCCGGTGAACGGCGGGCTCCCGGTGAGCAGTTGGTAGAGCACGCACCCCAGCCCGTACAGGTCGCCGCGCGCGTCGGTCTCCTCCCCGCGTGCCTGCTCGGGCGACATGTACGCGGGAGTGCCCGTCACGGAGCCCGTGGTCGTCAGGCCCTGGACCCCGCTCTGCCGGGCGATCCCGAAGTCACAGATCTTGATCCGACCCGTCGCGGTCAGCAGGATGTTGGCGGGCTTGATGTCGCGGTGCACGATCCCGGCGCTGTGGGCCGCCTGTAATCCGAGGCAGACCTGCACGCCCCACTCCACCACGTCCTCGACCGTGGCCCGGCCTCCCTGCTCCCCGAGCGGCCGGCCGTCGACGAGTTCCATCACCAGGTAGACGACGGTCCGGTGCTCGATCACGGTCTCGCCGATGTCGAGGACGGCCACCACGTGCGGGTCCCAGAGGGCCGCGGCGGCCCGCGCCTCCGCGCGCAGCCGCCGCGCGAGTTTGTCGTCCGCGGGCCGGGAGATGACCTTCACCGCCACGTCCCGCTCCAGGCTCAGGTCGCGGCCCCGCCACACCTCACCCATCCCGCCGGCCCCGATGAGCCCGGTCAGCTCGTACCGGCCGGCCAGCGTCGTGCCGTCCACTCGCGCACCCCCCACTCGGCTGTTCCGCCGCGCCGTCGCTGCGAAGCACTGTAGGGCCCGGGGACCGGCCGGCGGCCTCCCTCTCCGAAAAGGGCCGCCGACGGGGCGCCCCCGCTCCGGCCACGGTCGCGGGAGAGCGCCGAGCGCCGAGCGCTGCGACGGAGGGCCCCACCGGGACCCCGCCGGGGCCCGGGGCTAGGGTGACCGGTTCGTCGGAAACCTCGGGCAGCAAAGGACGCAGTGCGATGACGTACCGCCGGGAGAGCATCGACCTGCCCGAGGACCGGGGATGCCTGCGGTGGGTGCTGGGGGTTCCGCTCGGGCTCATCCACCTGCTGAACCTCACCGCCGTGTGCGGGGCGCTGTTCGCCGGGCCGCGGGGCGAGTGGGACGACGACGGCTACGCGGGCGTCGGCGCCATGTGCTTCGTCTCGGTGTGCCTGAGCGTGCTGGGCCTGCTCGTCACCCTCCTCCCGAGCGTGCGCCGGGCCATGGGCGCCTGGTGGTTCGCTCCGCCGCTCCTCCTCGGGCTGATCGCCCTCGTCCGCGGGGAGACCTCGGGGTGAACGAGGCCGAACGACGCCACAGCCCCCGCCCGGACGGGGGCGGGGGCTGTGGCGAGTGGGCCGCGAGCCATGGGCGTACGACGTCACGCGTCACGGTCACGCGTCACGCCTGACGGCTCACGCCGGGACGAGCACCTTCGCCTCGTCGTCGGCGGTGGTGCGCTCCGCCGGCGCCGGCTCGTCGAGCGGGGAGGAGGAGGCGGTCGCGTAGGCCACCTTGTCCAGGATTCCCTCACGGGCGGCGACGACGACCGGGACCAGCGCCTGGCCGGCCACGTTGGTGGCGGTGCGCATCATGTCCAGGATCGGGTCGATCGCCATCAGCAGGCCCACGCCCTCCAGCGGGAGGCCCAGCGTGGACAGGGTCAGGGTCAGCATGACCGTCGCGCCGGTCAGACCGGCCGTGGCGGCCGAGCCGACGACCGAGACGAAGGCGATCAGCAGGTAGTCGGTGATGCCGAGCTGCACGTCGAAGATCTGCGCGATGAAGATCGCGGCGAGCGCCGGGTAGATCGCGGCGCAGCCGTCCATCTTGGTCGTCGCGCCGAACGGGACGGCGAAGGAGGCGTACTCCTTCGGGACGCCGAGGCGCTCGGTGACCTTCTGGGTGAGCGGCATGGTGCCGACGGACGAGCGGGAGACGAAGGCCAGCTGGATGGCGGGCCAGGCGCCCTTGAAGAACTGCAGCGGGTTGACCTTGGCGACCGTCCACAGCAGCAGCGGGTAGACGCCGAACATCACGAGCGCGGAGCCGACGTACACGTCGACCGTGAAGGTCGCGTACTTGCCGAGCAGGTCCCAGCCGTACGTGGCGATCGCGGTGCCGATGAGGCCGACGGTGCCGAGCGGGGCGAGGCGGATGACCCACCACAGGGCCTTCTGGAGCAGCTCCAGCACGGACTCGGCGAGGTTCAGGACGGGCTGCGCCTTGCTGCCGAGCTGGAGGGCCGCGATGCCGGCGACGGCGGCGAGGAAGACGATCTGCAGGACGTTCAGCTCGGTGAACGGCGTGACGATGTCCTTCGGCACGATGCCGGTGAGGAAGTCCAGCCAGGACCCGTGGCGCTTCGGCAGCTTGCCGTCCTGCGGGGTGAGGCCGGTGCCGGAGCCCGGGTTGGTGAGCAGGCCGATGCCGAGGCCGATGGCGACCGCGATCAGCGACGTGATCATGAACCAGAGCAGCGTGCGGGAGGCGAGCCTCGCGGCGTTGTTCACCTTCCGCAGGTTGGTGATCGACACCAGGATCGCGAAGAAGACGAGCGGGGCGACGGCCAGCTTCAGCAGCTGGACGAAGATGTCGCCGATCTGCTCGAGGGTGGTGCCGAGCCAGCTGATGTCCTGGCTACGGGAGATCCAGCCGAGCAGGACACCGAGCACGAGGCCGGTGACGATCTGGGCCCAGAAGGGGAACCTGAGCGAGGACTTCTTGGCGGGGGCCTCGGCCGGGGCCTTGGCGGCAGGGCTCTGCGGTGACGCGGACACGGACACTCTCCGGGTGGTTCTGCGGATCTGCGGTGGGGTGGTGGTGCGGTGCGGCAGCACCCGGAAGACGAGGAGCCGGGCGGGCGGGACCGCTGCTGTGCCAGGGGCTGGTCGCGGGACTCAGCGACAACAGCAACAGGCCGCGGACACGCGGCGGCAGAGGTCGACGTGCAGGCGCGCCACGAGCGGAACGCTCGTGGTCATCGGGTGCGCGGCAGCGGTCAACATGTTGAACACGCTAACACTTCTTCTTTGGGAATCTCAAAGTCATTCTTTGACCACACAGTCCGCCGGGGCCCGGCGCACGGTCCGGAAAACGCGAAAGCCCCAGCGTGACGGGCGGTGGACCCGTAGCTGGGGCGGTTCGGTGTGAGGAAGCTAACCGGACTCCGGTCAGGCCGCGCGGGCGGCGTCGTCGGCCGCGTCCTCCCGGCCGCGGTCAGCGGTGAGCTTCTCCTTCGCCCCCGCGACGCGCCCGCTGATGGCCGCGGACATCTCGTCGCGCTGCTTGCGCAGCAGCACGAAGGAGAGCGGGGCGGACAGGACGAGGGCGAGGAGCACGACCCAGGCCGGGTTGGCGTCCCCGAGGCCGGAGGGCACCCAGCCCAGCCGGACCAGACCCGCGACGAGAACGAGGCACCCGACGAAGATTCCCAGACGCATCGCGGTGTAGCGGATCGTCGCGCTCGGCTTGAGGGACACGGTGACCCCTGCTCTCTGTGTCGTCTATGTCGGCTCGTGCCCGTCCAGTGAAGCACGCCGGGCCTACGGGCACGGGCGCCGGGGGTCGTCCGCGGGGACGAGGCGCAGGGAGGCGAGCGGAACCTTCAGCGCCGCCTTCGCCCCGGCGTCCCACAGCACGGCCCTCCCGCCCGCATCGCCCATCAGCAGGTACGCCGTGCCCGGGTCGAGCGCTCCCCCCTCGACCGGCACCTTGTTCAGGTCGCCGACCGGCTGGACGCACATCCACTCCGGTGTGATGCCGTAGTAGGGCGGCGGAGTGCGGCCCGCCGCGGCGTCGGCCACCGCCCGGGAGCCGGACGCGGCCGCGGGCTCCACGATCAGCACCCAAGCGCCCTGCAGCACGCAGTAGAGCGAGAGCACCGCCGCCGTGGCGTAGCCCATCCAGCGGTCCCTGACCATGAGGTGCAGGTGCTTGGCGTACCCCAGCAGGGCGGGGGTCAGCAGCCACAGCGACAGGGCGACCGCGACCCTCAGCGCCCCGATCAGCCGCCAGACGGCGGGCACGTCCACGTCCTCGAGGTCGAGTTCGAAGGCGTCCAGGTACGCGGCGGGCAGGGCGAGGCCCAGACCGGGCAGCAGCACCACGACGAGCGGCAGCAGGCCGGGCAGCAGCCACGGCAGCGTCCGCCGCCAGCTCGACTGCCGGACGAGCAACCAGATGCCCGTCCCCACCAGATAGCCGAACCCCAGGCCGACGGCGACGAGCAGGAAGCCGGTCGCGGCGTCCGGCGCCTTGACGACGCCGTTGACGCCGACGGCGGCCACTCCCCCGACCGCCGCCGCGGCCGCGGCGGCGGCGCCCGGGAAGGAGAGCACGGGCACGGCACGCCGCAGGATCACCACCGCGGCGGCCGCGGCCAGCACGAGGACGGGCAGGACCGGCCACCAGGCCGCGACACCCCGGTCCCAGAACACCCCGATCCACGCCCCGCACACGAGCGCGAGCAGCGCGGGAAGGCGCACCATGGCGAACTGCCGCATGGGGCCGCGCCGCCGTGGCGGCGGGTGGGCGGGCGGCCTGGCTCCCATCGACCGGCGGACCCGCACACCGGCCGGAGCCGGCGGCGCCCCGGGCAGCGGCCGCGCGGCCAGGGCCCGCGCCCCGGCCGCGCCGGCCGCCCGCACCTGGCGGCCGGTGTCGGACCCGCCGGACGTCACGGCCCACCAGTCGGCGGCCCGTTCGCGGACGCGTTCGCGCAGCGGCAGCGGAGTGGTGCACGGGCCCAGCCGCGGCTGCTGGTAGGCGTACCAGACGGGCAGGTCCAGCGGATCGCGGTCCACGAGCTGCACGGCTTCGACGGAGAGGTCGAGGACGATGCGGTCCGCGAGGTCCTCCAGCCGTTCGCGGGCGCCCGTGGCCGCCCGGTAGGAGGAGCCCCGGAAGCGCAGTTCGACCATGTAGGAGCAGTCGCCCCCGGTGCTCGGCGTGAGCTCCGGGCCGTCCTTCTCGAGGACCTCCCAGCCCTGCGCCGCGACCCCCTCCTCGAAGAGCCGGCGATCGGTCTCCGTCCCCCGCAACGAGACCAGGGCTACGGCCCTCTGGTCCCACCCCGCCACTTTCGCCACCCTGTTCCCCCCTCGCCCGCCCGGCCCCGGCGAGAAGGCCTCGGCTCCCCCCGTGAAGGGGGAGCCGAGGCCTTCTCGTGCGTCCGGTGCGCGTGCGCGTCAGACGCGCATCGCCTGCGGCGTCTCGCGCAGCCCCGCGTCCGGGCCGGGGTACTCGCGGATGATCTCGTAGCGCGTGTTGCGCTCGACCGGGCGGAAGCCCGCGTCGCGGATCAGCTCCAGCAGGTCCTCGCGGCCCAGCTTGTTGGGGGTGCCGTAGTTGTCGGCGTCGTGCGTGATCTTGTACTCGACGACCGACCCGTCCATGTCGTCCGCGCCGTGCTGCAGCGCGAGCTGGGCGGTCTGCACGCCGTGCATCACCCAGAAGACCTTGACGTGCGGCACGTTGTCGAAGAGCAGACGGGAGACCGCGAAGGTCTTGAGGGCCTCCGCGCCGGTCGCCATCGTCGTGCGCGCCTGGAGCTTGTTGCGTACCTTGCCGTCCTGCATGTCCACGAAGTCGTGCTGGTAGCGCAGCGGGATGAAGACCTGGAAACCGCCGGTCTCGTCCTGCAGTTCGCGCAGCCGCAGCACGTGGTCCACGCGGTGGCGCGGCTCCTCGATGTGCCCGTAGAGCATGGTCGCGGGCGTCTTGAGGCCCTTCGCGTGCGCGAGGCGGTGGATGCGCGACCAGTCTTCCCAGTGGGTGCGGTGGTCCACGATGTGCTGGCGGACCTCCCAGTCGAAGATCTCCGCGCCGCCGCCGGTGAGCGACTCCAGGCCGGCCTCGATCAGCTCGTCGAGGATGTCGGAGGCCGACATCCCGGAGATCGTCTCGAAGTGGTGGATCTCGGTCGCCGTGAACGCCTTCAGCGAGACGTCCGGCAGCGCCTCCTTCAGCGCGGAGAGCGAGCGCGGGTAGTACCGCCACGGCAGCGTCGGGTGCAGGCCGTTGACGATGTGCAGCTCGGTGAGGTTCTCGTTCTCCATGGCCTTGGCCAGGCGCACGGCCTCTTCGATGCGCATCGTGTACGCGTCCTTCTCGCCCGGCTTGCGCTGGAACGAGCAGTAGGCGCACGACGCGGTGCACACGTTCGTCATGTTGAGGTGACGGTTGACGTTGAAGTGGACGACGTCGCCGTTCTTGCGCGTCCGCACCTCGTGGGCGAGGCCGCCGAGCCAGGCCAGGTCGTCCGACTCGTAGAGGGCGACGCCGTCCTCACGGGTCAGCCGCTCGCCGGAGCGAACCTTGTCCTCCAGCTCACGCTTGAGCCCAACGTCCATGCCGGTCCTCTCCTCTGTCCTCTGTCTCGCGCACCCTGCGGCACCGTCCCGCCGCGACACCATGAGGTGCGCGTGCCCCGCAACCGCCCCCAACCGTACTCTCAGCCCTCCTCGGGCAGACCCCCGACCCGGTTCTCCCACTTGGTGGAGAGCACGATCGTGGTACGGGTCCGCGAGACGCCCTTGGTACCGGAGAGCTTGCGGATGATCTTCTCGAGCCCGTCCACGTCGTTGGCGCGCACCTTCAGCATGAAGGAGTCGTCGCCGGCGATGAACCAGCAGTCCTCGATCTCCGTCAGGTCGCGCACCCGCCGGGCCACGTCCTCGTGGTCCGCGGCGTCGGAGAGGGAGATGCCGATCAGTGCCGTGACACCGAGGCCGAGCGAGGCCGCGTCCACGGTCGCGCGGTAGCCCGTGATGACTCCGGCGGTCTCCAGCCGGTTGATCCGGTCGGTGACGCTGGGGCCGGAGAGGCCCACGAGCCGTCCCAGCTCCGCGTACGAGGCACGTCCGTTCTCACGAAGTGCCTGGATGAGCTGCCTATCCACGCTGTCCATATGCCTGGAGCCTTCCATTATTCGGCGATCCCACGAGTTTACGTATAGAATCAAAGGCACACAGGGTCAACACCCTGTGAATCTTTTAACAGGTCAGAGAATGATCTGACAATCTTCAGGAGTGGTTCACCGTGTACACGATCGAGATGGCCTACGCGCACATGCGACAGCTCCAGGAGCTGGCCAACCGATCCCGCACCGACCAGCCCGCAGCCGCCCACCGCGTCGACAAGACCCGCAAGCCGGGGCGTGCCAAGAAGGGCTGAACGCCCTCGCTGAAGGGCTAGACACCCTCAGTGCCCCCGCTCGCCCCCCGGGGAGCGCGGGAGCCTCCGAGCTCCCCCTCCCACCGGCGGTACAGCACGTGCGGCACCCCTGCCGCGTCGAGCACCCGCCCCGCGACGAAGTCCACCAGATCCTGGATGTGCGTCGCGCCCGCGTAGAACGCCGGAGAGGCGGGCAGCACCACTGCGCCCGCCTCGTCCAGCGCCACCAGATGCTTCAGCGTCTGCCCGCTCAGCGGGGTCTCCCGTACCGCGACCACCAGCCGGCGCCGTTCCTTGAGCGTCACGCTCGCCACCCGCTGGAGCAGGTCCTTCGACAGCCCGAGCGCCACGCCGGCCACACAGGCCGTGGACGCGGGCACGATCAGCATCCCCTTGACGGGGTACGAGCCGCTGCTCGGCCCGGCCGCCAGATCGCCGGCGCCCCAGTGGCGGACGCCGTCCAGTTCCGGCCGCGCGAAGGTCGCGGGCTTCCCGTCCGCCCCGCGCTCCAGCCACTCGGCCAGGTCGTCCCGCCAGTGCGCGTCGCGGAAGGCGATCCCCGTCTCGTCCAGCAGCGTCAGCCGCGACGCGCGGCTCACCACCAGGTCCACGCTCTCGCCCGCCGCCAGCAGCCCACGGATCACCGCCGCCGCGTACGGCGTCCCGGACGCCCCGGAAACCCCGACCACCCACGGGGTGCGCTTGCCCTCAGTCATACCTCCGAGACTATCCGGCCACCGCCGATGGGCACTGGCTAAGGTGTCCCCACGTTCAAGGGGTGGACACGCGGGCACGGGCGCGCGGGCACGCGGACGCGACACGGGCGCGCGGGAGCGGTACGCGGCGGCACTCTGCGGCGGCGGTCGGAAGCGGGAGGCGGGGGGCCATGGGCGGCATCGGAAGAGGAAGCGGAAGCAGAGGCGGCATCAGGAACGGGACCGGGAACGGCATGCGCGAGGGCGAGTGGACCCGAGCGGACCGGGCCAAGGCCGCCGCGAAGCTGATGCTGGGCTGGGTGGCCCTGCTGTGGCTGATCGAGCTCGTCGACCACGCCACGGGCCACGCCCTGGACGCGTACGGGATCGCCGCGCGCGAGTCGGACGGCCTGACCGGAATACCCCTGGCGCCGTTCCTGCACTTCGGCTTCGACCACGTGGCGTCCAACAGCGTCCCGCTGCTCGTCCTCGGCTTCGTCACCGCGCTCAGCGGGATCCGCCGCTTCCTGGCCGTCGCCGCCGCCATCACCCTCGCCGACGGGTTCGCGGTCTGGCTGATCTCCCCGTCCCACAGCATCACTGCGGGCGCCTCGGGCCTGATCTTCGGCCTCTTCGGCTATCTGCTCGTACGGGGCTTCGTCGAGCGCAGTCCGCTGGGCGTCGTCGTCGCCGTGGTCATCGCGGCGTTCTGGGGCACCACCTTCCTGGCCGGCGCCCTGCCGACGGACTCGATGGTGAGCTGGCAGGCCCACCTCTTCGGCCTCCTGGCGGGCGCGGGCGTGGCCCTGCTGGCACGGCCGCGCCGGGCGGTGTTCTAGGGCCGGGCGCCCGGATCGACGGGCAGTTCGGCCGTCTCGACGGAGAGCTTGCCGATACCCGACTCCACAACGACGGTCTGCCCGTACGGAATCACGTCCCGGCCCAAGTAGCCCTCGGGGCCCGGGTTCCACAGAGTCACGCAGTGCGCCTTGTACGGATCAAAGATCAGGTAGTGCGGAATGCCGCGAGCCGCGTAGGCCTTGTTCTTGATCTCGTAGTCGTTGCGCACGCTGCTCGGGGAGACCACTTCCACGGCAAGCTCGATGAGGTCCGGCGCATAGGCGCTCAGATTCTTGGCCACCTCCGCCGCCGGGATCACTGCGAGGTCGGGACAGAACTCGTTCTGTCCGTCGAAGGGAACCGCCACATCGCTGAGGAAACCCCACTCGCCGGACATCTGAGGCTTCAGTGCGCTTCACAACGCCCAGATGGTGGCGTTGTGGTGGGGCTTGAGCGGACTCATCACGATGTTGCCCTCGACAAACTCCGTCCGGTACCCGGGGAACATGTCCTCGAACCGGCTGAGCTGTGAGTGCAGGCGGTCGCTCTCCGAGACGGTCACGTCGGCCTCCCTGTCCATGCACTCGATGGTATGCCGCACGCCAGCCACCGGGGCAGACCCCGAACCGCCGGATCGGGCTGAGCACACACGATCGGGTTACAGGGACAGTCCCCGGACCACCAGGTCGAGCAGGGCGCAGACGAAGAGCGCCATGCCGATGAAGCCGTTCACCGTGAAGAAGGCGCGGTTCAGGCGGGACAGGTCGTGCGGCGTGACGATGGTGTGCTCGTAGACGAAGGCCGCCACGACGACCAGCAGGCCGAACCAGAACAGCGGGCCGGCGTCCGTCGCGACGGCGTACCAGGCCAGCAGGGCCGTGGTCACGACGTGCGCGCCGCGGGCGCCCCACAGGGCGGCCGGGATGCCGAAGCGGGCGGGGACGGACCGGACGCCCTCCGCGCGGTCGGCGGCCACGTCCTGGCAGCCGAAGATCAGGTCGAAGCCGCCGATCCACACGCCCACGGCGAGGCCGAGGATCACCGCGTCCCACGACCACGTGCCGGTGATCGCGATCCAGGCCCCGACCGGCCCCATGGCCTGGGCGAGGCCCAGGATGGCGTGCGGGAAGTCCGTGAACCGCTTCCCGTACGGGTACACCACCATCGGTACGACGGCGACGGGCGCCAGCACCAGGCAGAGCGGGTTCAGCAGCGCCGCCGCCCCGAGGAAGACGGCCAGCGCGATCCCGGCCCCGGTCCAGGCGGAGCGCACCGACACCGCCCCGGTGACCAGCTCCCGCCCGGCGGTGCGGGGGTTGCGCGCGTCGATCTCCCGGTCGATGATCCGGTTGGCGGCCATCGCGAAGGTCCGCAGCCCCACCATGCAGACGGTGACGAGCAGCAGCTCGCTCCAGTGCATCACGCCGTCGAGCGTGAACATGGCGGTGAGCGCGGCGATGTAGGCGAAGGGCAGCGCGAAGACCGAGTGCTCGATCATCACGAGCCGCAGGAAGGCCTTCACCTTCCCCCTGGCCTCCGGCGCGGGTCCGGGGCCGACAACACCCTCTGCGGTCGTCATCATGCGAGTTCCCTCCGGAACGCTTCGAGGTGGGCCAACTGGTCGCCCAGGGGAACGGCGCCGATCTCCAGGTCGAGGTGCGAGGTCTCGTCGTGCCCGCACGGCGTGACACGTGCCAGGAACACGACGCTGTCGTCGAGTCGGCGTACGTGGACGCTCAGCGGATTGTCGCGGCCCTCGCTGACGACCACGCTGAAGTGCTCGCGCGGCGCGAAAGGCTCGTCGGGGGCGAAGCCTTCGAGCAGCCGGTCCGCGAACGCCGCGACGTCCCCGGTACTCACTCCGGCGGCTTCGAAGTCCGCCGAGAAGCAGCCGTCCCAGTCGGCGGTGAGCCGCCAGAACCCGTCGGCCGTCTCCGGCGCGGTGAGCCGCACCGAGCTGATGTCGTCACCGAGCCGCAGCTGCGACGGGAATCCGTCGGCGGCGGTCGTCATCATGCGAGTGATCTCCGGAAGTCTTCGAGGTCGGCCAGGAGCTCCGCCGTCGGGAGTGCGCCGAGCTCCAGGGTCCGGGGGGTGGCTTCGGCTTCGTCCTCTTCGGGCGGGGTCACGTGGGCGGTGAGCACCCAGGCGTCGCCGGACGGGCGGGCTTCGAGGCGCAGGAAGTTCCCGGCCTCGGCGGTGAACGGCTCGGCGGCCGCGAGGGCGCGCTGGAGCTGCTCCGCGAAGTCGTCCGCCTCGATGTCGCGCGCGCCGGGCAGCTCGAAGCCGCCGCCCTCTTCGTCCGCTTCGAACATCACGGCCCAGGTGTCGCCGGTTCCCGCGAACTCCTCGGGGCTCACACCCGCCTGCTCGGCGGCGATGAGCACCCCGGGCTGGGTCGGGTCGATCCTGGGGCGCGCCAGGGCCACGTAGGCCGCGTCGGTGCCGAGGAAGAGCTCCGGGCCCTCCACCGCGATCGGGCTCACAGTCCGTACTCCTTCCAGCGGCGGTCCACCAGGGCCGCCGTCGCGGGGTCGGACTCGACCATGTCGGGCCACCCCCCGTCGCGCGTGTACCCCTCTTCGGGCAGCTTCTTCGTGGCGTCGATGCCCGCCTTGCCGCCCCAGAACTGCTGGTACGAGGCGTGGTCCAGGTGGTCGACCGGGCCCTCGACGACCGTCAGGTCGCGGGAGTAGTCCGTGTTGCCGAGCGCCCGCCAGGAGACCTCGTGGAGGTCGTGGACGTCGCAGTCCTTGTCGACCACGATGATCAGCTTGGTCAGCGACATCATGTGCGCGCCCCAGATGGCGTGCATGACCTTCTGAGCGTGCTTCGGGTACTTCTTGTCGATCGAGACGATCGCGCAGTTGTGGAAGCCGCCCGACTCGGGGAGGTGGTAGTCCACGATGTCCGGGACGATGATCTTGAGGAGCGGCAGGAAGAAGCGTTCCGTCGCGCGGCCCAGCGGACCGTCCTCCGTCGGCGGCCGGCCGACGACGATCGACTGGATCAGCGGACGCTTGCGCATCGTCACGCAGTCGATCTTCAGGGCCGGGAAGGGCTCCTGCGGGGTGTAGAAGCCGGTGTGGTCGCCGAACGGACCCTCCGGCAGCGTCTCCCCCGGCTCCAGCCAGCCCTCGATGACGACCTCGGCGTTGGCCGGGACCTGGAGCGGGACCGTCTTGCAGTCCACCATCTCGATCCGCTTGCCCGCCACGAACCCGGCGAACAGGTACTCGTCGATGTCGCCCGGCAGCGGCGCGGTCGACGCGTACGTCACGGCCGGCGGGCAGCCGAAGGCGATCGCGACCGGCAGCCGCTCACCGCGCGCGGCGGCGACCGCGTAGTGGTTGCGGCTGTCCTTGTGGATCTGCCAGTGCATGCCGATGGTGCGCCTGTCGTGGCGCTGGAGGCGGTAGAGCCCCAGGTTGCGCACGCCCGTCTCCGGGTGCTTGGTGTGCGTGAGGCCGAGGTTGAAGAAGGACCCGCCGTCCTTGGGCCAGGTGAAGAGCGCGGGCAGCTGGTCCAGGTCCACGTCGTCGCCGGTGAGGACGACCTCCTGGACGGGCGCGGAGTCGCCCTTCACCTTCTTCGGCGGGACGTGCACCATCGAGCCGAGCTTGCCGAAGGCCTCGCGGACGCCGATGAACCCCTGCGGCAGCTCGGGCTTGAGCAGGCCGCCGATCTTCTCGCTGATCTCGGCGTAGGACTTGAGGCCCAGCGCCTTGAGCAGCCGCCGGTCGGTCCCGAAGACGTTCATGGCCAGGGGCATCGACGAGCCCTTGACGTTCTCGAAGAGCAGCGCGGGCCCGCCCGCCTTGTTCACTCTGTCGACGATCTCCCCGACCTCCAGGTACGGGTCGACTTCGGCCTTGATGCGCTTGAGGTCGCCCTCCCGCTCCAGGGCCCGGAGCAGGGAGCGGAGATCGTCGTAAGCCATGCGGGCAATTGTGGCATCCCCGCTCAGAGCCCGGACCCCGGCGGGCCCTCTACCCTGGACGGGACAACCGCGGCCCGCCCGGGTCGCACCGTTCTTCTGGGGGTCGGTCCCACACCGTGCTGCGCTATCTGCCGTTCCTGCTGATCATCGCGCTGACCATCTACGCCTTCATCGACTGCCTGAACACGCCGGAAGAAGAGGTCAAGCACCTGCCCAAGGTGGTCTGGGTCCTGATCATCCTGCTCTTCTCGATCGTCGGACCGGTCGTATGGCTGTTCGCGGGCAAGAAGCGGACGGTCGGGGCCGGCGGCGCCGGCGGCCGGGCGCGCCGGACCCAGTGGGTGGCCCCGGACGACAACCCCGAGTTCCTGAAGTCCCTGCGCGCGGAGCAGGACAGCCGGGACGGCAAGGAATCCGACACGGACACCGGCAAGGACAAGGACAAGGACAAGGACTGAGTGCGCGGCCCGGGCTCCGGCCCGGGCTCCGGCAGGCTCAGACCGCCCAGGGCAAGGGCCGGGAGCCCTCGGTGCCGGGGACGCTGACGACGCCGTCGGCGCGCATGGCGACGTAGACCTCGGTGTCCGCGAGGGCGTGGACGCGGCGCACGGCGTCCGGGGCCAGGACGAGGACCTGGCCGGCCGCGACCTTCTCGGTCCGGCCCTCGCAGGTCACCTCCAGGACTCCGGCGGTGACCGTCCAGACCTGCTCGCGGCTGACGGAGTGTTCGGGGCCGGCGGCCCCGGCGGCCATGGCGGTGTGCCAGGTGCTCAGTTCCGCGCTGCCGCGGCTGGGGGAGGCGAGGCCGGTCATGGTCGCGTTCGGCGTGGTGACGACGTGCTCGGGGGACGTGGTGATGACGCGCACGGTGGTTCCTTCCCTGGGGCTCATGTAAGTCAAGGTGCTTTACTCACCTTGAGTAAAGCACCTTGACTCCCCCGTGTCATCATGTTTCCGTGACCCACCACCCCAGCGAAGACGGCCAGCGCACCGACGACGACGGAGGCCGCGGGGAGGGCATGGAGCTCGCCTTCCTCCTCGGCCTCGGCTTCCAGCTGCTGCTCGGCGAGTTCACCCGCCGCCTCGAGGAATCCGGGCACGCCGACCACCTGCGCCCCCTGCACGGCATGGCCTTCCAGGCCCTCAAGGGCCCCGGGGCGACGGCCAGCGAGCTCGGCGAGCGGCTCGGGGTGACCAAGCAGGCCGCCGGGCAGATCGTCGACGACCTGGAGCGGCGGGGATACGTGCGGCGCGAGCCGCACCCCGAGGGCGGCCGGCGCAAGCTGGTGGTGCTGACGCAGGCGGCGGTCAGCCACATGGAGGCCGCCGGGCGCGTGCTGCACGCCCTGGAGGCCGAGCTCGGCCACGGCGGCCACGGCGGCCGCGCCGGCGTCGGCGGCTCCGGCGTCGGCGGCTCCGGCGTCGACCTCCCCGTGCTCCGCGCGGAGCTGGGCCGCCTGATCCACGCGCTGAACGGCGACCGCCCGCTCCCGGCGCTGCGACCCGCCTGGTGACGCGCGGGAGGGGCCGGTCCGCCTTCGGGCGGACCGGCCCCTCCGTGTACTGCGGGCGGCGCGGCACGTGACGCCGATGCGCCGCCGCGTCTCCCGTACCGCCGGCGTCAGACGCCCGCGTACGAGTGCTTGCCGCTGAGCAGGATGTTGACGCCGTAGTAGTTCCAGATCCAGCACGCGAACGCGAACAGCGCGAGGTACGCGGCCTTGCGGCCCTTCCACCCGGCGGTGGCACGGGCGTGCAGGTAGCAGGCGTAGGCCACCCAGGTCACGAAGGACCAGACCTCCTTGGGGTCCCAGCCCCAGTAGCGGCCCCACGCGTCGCCGGCCCAGATCGCGCCCGCGATGATCGTGAAGGTCCACAGCGGGAAGACCGCCGCGTTGATGCGGTACGAGAACTTGTCCAGCGAGGCGGCCGACGGGAAGCGCTCCATGACCGAGGTGG
Source organism: Streptomyces sp. NPDC006544 (assembly GCF_040611715.1). Lineage (NCBI taxonomy): Bacteria > Bacillati > Actinomycetota > Actinomycetes > Kitasatosporales > Streptomycetaceae > Streptomyces > Streptomyces sp. NPDC006544. The sequence goes on from NZ_JBEXOV010000107.1 coordinate 18,106, forward strand.
AGAACCTGCCCGGCGTACCGCCGTTCGCGAGCTTCGCCTCGTAGGAATCGCGGAACAGGTACAGGACCGCGCCCGCCGCTCCGATGTAGAAGACCGCGCCGCAGAAGATCGCGGTGGAGACGTGGATCCACAGCCAGTACGAGTGCAGGGCCGGGACCAGCTGGTCGCTGTCCGTGTAGAGCCACGTCGTGGCGATGCCCAGGTCCAGCAGCACGGTGGTGACCAGGAACAGGCCGAGCCAGCGGACGTTCTTCTTCAGCGCCAGGAGCGCCAGGTACGCACCGACGGCCACCGTGCCGAAGGTGATCGAGAACTCGTACATGTTGCCCCAGGGCGCCCGCTCCACCGACAGCGCGCGGGTGACGACCCCGCCCGCCGCGAGGAGGAAGCCGAGGGTGGTCAGGGAGACCGCGATCCGCCCGTACAGGTCGCCCTGGACCGTGCCGCCGGACGCGCCGGGGCCGTCCGGGACGTCGCGGGTGCCGGCGGCGCTGCGCGTGACGACCTTGGGCTTGTCGAGGACGGCGGTGCCCCCGGTCTCACCGGCCGCACCGGCGCTCCGCACCCCCTTGCCCCGCACCTGGACGGCGGGCGCGTCGGCCCGCGTCCCGGACTGGGTGAGCGCGGCGGCCGTACGGGCCACCTTGCTGCGGCTCCCGAAGATCCACTCGGTGATGTGGGCGAGGAAGGCGAGCGTGTAGACCGCCATCGACGCGTAGATCAGGTTGTTGCTGAGGTGAGCCAGACTCTCGTTGGCTGCGGCCGCGAGCTGCATCAGGCGCGCTCCCCTTCGTCTTCGGCACGTTCGTGGGCAGGTGGGGTGGGGATCGGGGTGGGAACCGGCTCCGCCGTGGGCGCCTGCTCGTGGAGCGCTCCGGACAGCGCCGACAGCTCCTCGGGAAGCTTGGCGGACTCGCTGCGGCCGAGGCCGGCCATCTCGACGACGGTCACCCCGTCCTCACCGGCGACCGCGCGGACCCAGATCCGGCGGCGCTGGATGAAGAGGGAGCCCGCGAGGCCCGCGATGGCGGCGGCGGCGCCCCCGAGGGCGAGCCCGCTGCCGGGCTGCTGGGTGACCGAGAAGGTGGCCCAGCGCTCGATGCCCTCGAACGTCACGGTGCCCTGACCGCCCGGCAGCTCCATGCTCTGCCCGGGCAGCATCCGCTTCGCGAGCGGCTTGCCGTCCTCGGTCTTGAACTGCTCCATCTTGGAGGTGTCCAGCTGGTACACGTTCTGCGGAAGGCCCGAGTCCACCCCGAGGCTGCCGTGCCACGCGTTGAGCGCGAGCGCGGGTGCGTCCAGCTCCGGGAACTGGGAGAACATCGTGCCCTCGCCGGCCCCCGCGAAGGTGGGCACGAACATCGCCGCGAAGCCGAGCTGGGTCGCCTTCCCGTCCTTGTCCTTGTACCCGTCGGTGACCTTGACGGCGCCGGTGGAGGTGAGGTTGGCGTCCTGCGGAAGCATCGGCACGGCATCCTTGAAGATCACCTTGCCGGCCGGGTCGGTCACCGAGATGACCGGCGCGTAGCCGTGACCCAGCAGGTACACCTTGGAGCCGTCCACCTCCAGCGGCTTGTTGACCTGGATCTCGCGCTTCTGCGGGCTTCCGTGGGCGCCGTTGGTGAAGGTGACGTACGCCTTGAACTCGCGCGGGGTCCCCTTCTGCGGGCCGGTGCGCTCGAAGGTCGCGTCGAACTTGTCCAGCGTGAAGGAGAAGGGCGGCAGGTCGTCGGAGTCGAAGAGCGTGCCCGACTTGAAGTCGTCGTACTGGGTGAGCGTGTTCGAGAAGCCCTGGCCGCGCAGGACGAGCTTGCCGCCCTCGGACTTGAAGTACTGGCCCCAGGCGAAGGCGATCAGCATCACGATCAGCGCGACGTGGAAGAGCAGGTTCCCGGCTTCGCGCAGATAGCCCTTCTCGGCGGAGACCGACCCCCGGCCCGCCTCCGTACGGAAGCGGTGGCCGCCGAGCAGGGTCCGGGCGTACGAGAGCACCTCGTCCGGGGACCTGTCCGTACGCCACGTCGTGTACGCGGGCATCCGGTCGAGCCGCCTCGGCGCGGCCGGCGGGCGGCCGCGGAGCTGGCCGACGAACTGCCAGGAGCGCGGCAGGATGCAGCCGATCAGCGAGATGAACAGCAGCAGGTAGATCGCGGAGAACCACACCGAGCTGTAGACGTCGAAGAGCTGGAGCTTCTCGGCGACGCCCACCCAGGAGGCGTGCTCCCTCTTCCAGGCGGCGACCTTCATCAGGTCGACCTGGTTCTGCGGGATCAGCGAGCCCGGGATCGACGCCAGGGACAGCATGAAGAGCAGGAGCAGCGCCACCCGCATCGAGGTGAGCTGCCGCCAGAACCAGCGGGCCCAGCCGAACACGCCGATGCCCACGGGGCCGCCGGGGGCATCCTCCAGGGGGGCGGTGGACAGCTGCGCGCCGGCCGCCGCCTCGGCGGAGGCCTCGGCGGCCTCGGCGGAAGCGGAATCCGTCGATTCGTGCGGCGCCTCGGGGGACGCCTTGTCGGTCGTACTCATGTCCGTGTAATCCTCAGATCCCCACCGTGAAGCCTTGGGTCCAGCTCTGCATGTCGCTGACGATGCTGCTCCACCATCCTGTGACGAGCAGCAGGCCCGTCAGGATCAGCATGCCGCCCCCGATGCGCATCACCCACGCATAGTGCTTCTTCACCCAGCCGAACGCCCCCAGCGCCTTGCGGAACGCGAGCGCCGTGGCGATGAAGGGCAGTCCGAGTCCCAGGCAGAACACGACGGTCAGCAGCGCTCCGCGGCCCGCGGTCGCCTGGTCGATGGAGAGGGTGCCGACGGCCGCGAGGGTCGGGCCCATGCAGGGGGTCCAGCCGAGGCCGAACAGCACGCCGAGCAGGGGCGCGCCGACCAGGCCGACGGCCGGCTTCTTGTGGAAGCGGAACTCGCGCATCGTCAGGCCCGGGATCGCGCCCATGAAGAACAGGCCGAGCAGGATGACCAGACCGCCGAGGACCTGCGAGATGACGCCCTTGTGGGCGTCCAGGGTGCGCCCGAAGTAGCCGAACAGCGCGCCGGTCGAGGTGAACACGGCGGTGAAGCCGAGGACGAACAGGCTCGCGCCGCCGAGCATCCGGCCGCGCCGGGCCTCGGCGAGGTCGGCTCCGCCGACGCCGGTCACGTAGGAGAGGTAGCCCGGGACGAGCGGCAGCACGCAGGGCGAGAAGAAGGAGACCAGCCCGGCGAGCAGCGAGATGGGCAGGGCCAGCAGCAGGGCGCCGTTGAGGACCGTCGTGTTCACGCCGGTCGCCTCGGCGGCGAGGACGGCCCCGGAGAGCTCGGTGACCACGAGGTCACTTCTCCGCGAGGAGCGGGTCGATCATCGAGCGCAGCTGTTCCTCGTTGACCGCGGCCAGGGTGCGCGCGGCGATCTTGCCCTCCTTGTCGAGGACGATCGTGGAGGGGATCGCGTTCGGGTTGAGCGTGCCCTTGGGGAACCGGAGCATCAGCTTGCCGTCCGGGTCGAAGAGGCTCGGGTAGGTGATCCCGTAGGTCTCCTCGAAGGAGGCGGCGTTCTGCTTGCTGTTGTCCCGGGTGTTGAGGCCGACGAAGGCGACCTCCTGGCCGGAGGCCGCCAGGTCCTTGGACACGTTCGCGAAGTACGGGGCCTCCGCGCGGCACGGCGGGCACCAGGAGCCCCAGACGTTGAGGACGACGACCTTGCCCTTGAGCGTGGTGGTGTCCAGCGTCGCGCCGTCCACGGTCTCGCCGTCGAGCTTGGGCGCCTCGGTGCGGTCCGCCCTGGCGACGGTGGAGATGCCGCCGGGGCCCGTGACGTAGTTGCCGCCGGCCGAACCGGAGGACTTGCCGGCGCCGTCCGAACCGCCGCACGCCGTGAGGGTGACGGCGCTCGCGAGGGCCACCGCGGTCAGCAGGACGGCGCGGCCGGGGGTCGAGCGGCGGCTTCTACGACGGACACGCGCGCGGCTAAGGCTCATGTGAAAAGTTTCGCATGACCGAATTGCCGATCTTCCGCGCCCCCCGGGGGCGCGCCCGGGGCTGGTCGGCCCCGTCCGGGCGGGAGTTGCCGCACCGCGCGACAACTCCCGGACCATACGTACGAAATAAGGACAAAGCCCTATCGCGCCGTGCCCGGACCGCGTCTAGGCCCAATGCTGGTGATTTAGGTCGGGTGCTGCCGGGCGATGCTGATGGTGGCTGGTGCGGGTGGCGGCCAGTTGTGGTGTTCGGCTCGTTTGCGGG